>CAIVYV010000321.1 GCA_903910215.1 uncultured Pseudomonadota bacterium | reverse complement strand
GGCGGGCGCATAGGTCACGACGATGATGATCGCTGCAAACGCACCCAAGATCCCGGCCGAACCGAGGTGGTGCAGCAAGCGGAAAATCAAACTCCAATTAGTCATGGAACGGCACGCTAGCACAGCGCTACACTCGCACTCCATGCCCCTGCGAAGACACGTACTGCAAGCGGCGATGGCCGGGGTCGGCCTCGCCCTCGCGCCTCGATCCCTGCAAGCTGCCCGGCTGCGCCTGCGCAAGTTTGCAACGAATCCCTTTACCCTCGGCGTCGCCTCGGGCTACCCCACCGATGACGGCATGGTTCTCTGGACCCGTATCGCACCCAGCGCCGATGCGGCCAACGAACTGGCCAATGCGGATTTCATCCTGACCTACGAAATCGCAACGGATCCGAACTTCTCGCGCCGCGTTCAATCCGGTACGGTCATCGCCATGGCGGCTGACGGTCACAGCGTGCACCTCGAAATCAGCGGCTTGCCAGCGGGACGCGAGTTCTACTACCGATTCCGCACCGGCGACCATGTGAGCCCGATCGGCCGAACTTGGACTGCCAACGCCGCCGGATCGATGCGATCGATGCTTAGGGTGAGCGTCGCGAGCTGCCAACACTACGAGCAGGGTTACTACCACGCGTATCGCGATATGGTCTCGCGCGGTAGCGACCTGATCATCCATCTGGGTGACTACATCTACGAAGGCAACACGGCAAACCCGGTACGCACGCATGACTCCAACGTGGAGTGCAAAACCCTCGCGGACTATCGCCGTCGCTACGCGTGGTACCGAGCAGATCCGCTGCTACAAGAGGCGCACGCACATTGTCCGTGGCTCGTCACCCATGACGATCACGAGGTCGACAACGACTATGCGGATCTGCAGTCGGAGAACCCTGCAGAGCAGGCGGAGTTTGCCGCCCGTCGCGCAGCGGCCTACCAAGCCTATTGGGAAAATATGCCGTTGCCGCTGTCGGCCAAGCCACAAGGCCCCGATATGTCGCTCTACACGTCGAGGCAGTTCGGCGACCTTCTGGCTATACACATGCTCGATGAGCGCCAATACCGCTCGCCCCAAGCTTGTCCACAACCACCCCGCCGCGGTGGGACACGCGTGATCGTCGAGCAATGCGCTGACTGGCGTGACTCCGATCGGACGATTCTAGGTGCGACGCAGGAACAGTGGTTAGCCGAACAACTTGCCACCTCGAAGGCACGCTGGAATCTACTCGGCCAAGGAGTCGTGTTCACCTGGATCGATGAAGACCCAGGTCCGAGAACGCTCAACTGGAACGACAGTTGGGCCGGCTACCCGGCTGCGCGGCGCCGCATGCTCGAGTCGATTTCGGCAAGCGGCGCGAGTAACCCAGTGATCTTGGGCGGCGACATCCACGCCTTCATCGCGGGCGACCAAAGAATCGATCCGCGCGATCCGAAGTCACCGATCGTCACGAGCGAATTCGTGACTACTTCGATCACCTCCGGTCCGCCACCGAAGAAAGTCATCGAAGCCTACAACCGCAGCGATGCTGTTGGCGTGCACTACGCGGAAAGAGATTACCGCGGTTACTTGCGCCTGGAAGTGACCCCTGAGCGCCTGAATGCCGAGATGGTCGGCTTCAGCTCGGTGCGCGAGAGCGATGCCACTGCGACCACGCTGGCCAAGTTCGTCGTCGAAGATGGGCAGCGCGGAATACAGCGCTTATAAGACGCCGGCGCTGTTCAAAAATCGATCGATCGTCTCAACCCAGGCTTGCGGTTGTTCATCGACGATGTCATGGGTACCGCCCTGCAGCTCTGCGTAGGCGAAAAAATCCGGCCTCAGCTGCCATGCACGCCGCGTCGACTCATAGAGATCCTCACCCGTATTGGTAAACATCAGCGTCGGCACGGTGAGCGCACGCAACACACTCTCGAGATCAGCGCTGATCACAAGGGGAAAGGCCTTCCAGTTGGTGGCTCCGCGATGCAGCGCCTCGACCGTGTAGCGATGCATCAGGTGGATGTCGGTCCAACCAGGCGTTGCACGCAGTCGCGTTTCCCACGCCTTGAGCAGATGCGAACCGTCGAGCTGTGGCTCTTTGGGTCCGAAGTAGAAACTTGCAAAGTGCTTGCGCTCAGCCTCACCCAATAACGGGAAGCCATTCAGCACCAGTCTCTCGACGACGCTCGGATGACGCCGCGCATACACCGAGCCCAATACGGCGCCGGTATGGTGACCGACGATGCTCGCTCTTGACCATTGCATGCCGTTGAGCACGGCGTCGATGATGCTCGCGAAGTCCTCGAGCGTGGACCCGTCGGGTGGCACATCGGACATGCCAAAACCCGGCATATCCGGCGCGACGACACAGTAGCCAAGCGAGGCGAGCAACGGCATCGCCGCATCGAACTGGGTTCCCGACAGGGGCGACTGATGCAAGAGCAACAACGGTCGGCCGCCGCGCGCACCGACGAGTCGATAATGTACTTGCCCGGTGTGTCCATCGAAGTAGCCGCGACGGATACGTGATTCGATATTCATCGCTTGAGTCTACCGCCCACCGGCTACCGATTCGCCCTACAATCTGCCGAGGCTACCTCTGTGTGAACATGAGCACGAATTCATCCACTCCCGCGACACCCATGTCGCGCGTCGTTGTCGCGGCCTCCACCGGCACGGTCTTCGAGTACTACGATTTTCTCCTCTACGGCAGTCTCGCCACGTTCTTCGGCGCGCTGTTCTTTCCGCCAGGCAACGAGACCGCCGCACTGCTAGCGAGTCTCGCGACTTTCGGCGCAGGATTCGCCATTCGACCCTTGGGCGCACTCATCTTCGGACGCCTGGGCGATCGGGTCGGCCGCAAGAAAACCTTCCTTATCACGATCGTATTGATGGGGCTGTCAACCGCACTGGTTGGGGTTCTCCCCGACTTCGAGACCATCGGCTGGTGGGCGCCCGCACTGCTCGTCACGCTACGACTCATTCAGGGTCTTGCGCTCGGTGGCGAGTACGGCGGGGCTGCGATCTACATCGCCGAGCATTGCCGTAGCGATCGACGCGGCTTCTTCACGAGCTGGATTCAAACAACGGCCACCATCGGACTCGTGCTCTCCTTGCTCGTGATCGTCGCCTGCCGCCTGCTGCTGGGTGACGAGGAGTTCCGCGCTTGGGGCTGGCGCCTACCGTTCTTGCTATCGGTCGTCTTGCTCGCACTTTCGGTTTACATCCGCGTGCATATCGCTGAATCGCCGCTGTTCGAGGAACTCAAGCGCAAGGGTGAACTTGCCGAATCGCCAATCAAAGAAAGTCTGCTCTCGAGTGAGCACCGCGCCAGCATGATCGGCGCCATCATCGTCGCAGCCGCCATGGCGCTCAGTTGGTATACCGCACAGTTTTATTCGCTCGTCTTCCTACAGACGGCACTGCTGATCGATACCGCCACCGCCTCTGCGCTCATCGTGCTCGCACTCGTGCTCGGTATCGCCATCTACGTAGCTGCAGGCGCCCTATCCGCTCGCATTGGTCGACGGCCCGTAATCCTCACCGGAATGCTGCTCACCGCACTCACCATCATGCCGGCCTATCGCGGCATGCTCACTCTCGGCAACCCCGCACTCGAGAGTGCGCAGCGCGAGGCGCCCATTGTTGTCGTGGCACCGCCGACTCGGTTTGATCCCTTCGCCGATCCCAAAGAACTCGACGAGGCCACCAGGGCGCGCGATTATCTCGCTAAGCGTGGCATCTCCTATTCGAACGCAGCGCCACTATCGACAGTCGATGATCGGTCCACGTTGATCATCCGTATCGCCGATCGAGAACTCGAGGGCTTCGATCGAGACGCGCTCGCCGCTGCACTCGCCGCTGCGGGTTACCCCGAACGCTCCGCCGTCAAACCGTTGCAACGCGTAAGCGATCTGGATGTCACCCATTGGAGCCTCGTCGGACTCATTCTCTTGATGATCATCGGCGCTGGCCTCACCTGTGGACCCGGCGCCGGATGGTTGGCCGAGGCATTCCCGACTCGTATTCGGTACACGGCACTGTCGGTGCCCTATCACCTCACGAGCGCTTGGTTCGGCGGCTTCATGCCGCTGACTGCCGCCTGGCTCGTAGCCCGCTCCGGTGATGTGCTCGCCGGTCTCTGGTACCCCGTCGCCGTCATGGCGATCGCATTCGTGCTCGCGTTGAAGTTCGTCCCAGAGACTCGAGGGCGCGAGTGGTAAATCGGCAATGGGTTTTGGCCGCAAGACCCGAAGGGCCGGTGAAACATAGCGACTTTCGACTCATCGAAACGCCGCTACGCCCACTTGCCGACGGCGAGTTTCGTATCCGGACGCGCTATCTTGGCGTCGCCGCTGTAATGCGCGGCTACATGCTGAATGCCGAGAAGTTCGAGCGACCGCTCGCCATCGGCGATGTCATGCACGGCCGTGGTGTCGGCGAGGTCGTCGAGTCGCGCAATCCAGCCTGGGCGGTTGGCGATATCGTTCAAGGCAAGCTGGGCTGGCAGGACTATGCCATCGCCGATGGATCCGATTATTTTTTGATGTTCAAAGTTCGCCAGCGTCGCGTGCCCATCTCGACTGCTCTCGGCGTGCTTGGCCTGACCGGCTTCACCTCGTATCTCGGTCTCGTCGACGTCGGTGCTGTCAAAGCCGGCGATCATGTGCTCGTCTCGGGTGCAGCGGGCGGAGTCGGCTCGAACGTAGGACAAATTGCTCGCAACCTGGGCGCCAGCGCGGTCGGTATCGCCGGCTCTGCGGAGAAATGTCGACTGCTTACCGAGAATCTTGGCTATCGTGCTGCCATCGATTATCGATTAGGCCCAATCGATATGCGCCTTGCCGAACTGATGCCCGAGGGCATCGACGTATTCTTTGATAACGTGGGCGGCGAGATACTCGATGCCGGCCTTGCACAGCTGCGGCGTCACGCCCGCGTGGTGCTGTGCGGCGCCATTTCACAATACATCGATGGTATCGAACGACCGCGACCGCTGAACAATGCCTTCGCCATCTTCAAGAAAATGGCCCGCATGGAGGCCTTCTTCATCTACGAGATGAGCGAACACTTCGAGCGCGCAGAAGCGCAGATGGCCGAGTGGATCACCGAAGGGAAGCTGATCTATCAGGAAGACATCCTCGACGGGCTTGAACAGATGCCCGAGGCACTCATCCGCTTGTTCGAGGGGCGCAACCTCGGCAAGCAATTGGTGCACGTCTCCTGAAAAGAAAAAGGCCCGTGTTTCCACGGGCCTCTTTCAATGCTGACTGGCTTTTTACCAGCGGCCGCCGCCGCTGTCGCCGCCGCGGAATCCACCGCCGCCGCCGCCGCCGCGATAACCGCCGCCGCCTTCGCCGCCGCGGAATCCACCGCCGCCGCTACCGCCGCGGAAACCACCGCCCGGACGACCACCGCCGCCACCGGTGCGGGGGCGATCCTGAGCCTCGTTCACACGCAACGGGCGACCGCCCATCGAGTAGCCGTTCAAGGACTGGATCGCACGAGCCGCATCTTCCTGCGGCATTTCGACAAAGCCGAAACCGCGGGGACGACCGGTGTCACGATCGACCGGCAAAGAAACCGACTCAACCGTACCGTGCTGCGAGAACAGGGTGCGAACCGCTGCCTCGTCTGCCGAAAACGGCAGGTTGCCTACATAAATTTTCGCCATCTCTGGAAACACTCACTAATTAATCAAACAAACCGGCCTCAGCCAGCCACCCGGGTTTTATTGGACCCGGTAGGCTCCTTTGGCCACCTGATCGAAGTCGATTCAGCAATGCAGACCGGCGTTTGGAACACCCAGAGATGCAGACGGAAAGGCAACGATCCCGCGCGAGTCTAACACAGTTCTGTGAAAGTCAAGTCTTTTAGGTGAAACGGGTATAGTGCGCCCCGCCGTGAGCGCCTCACCCATCAGCCCGAACCCCGCACCCACAGCTCGCCTGCCGGGGATCGCCCTCGCAGCGGCCGTAGCGGCGTCTGCTTTTGCCATCAAGGCCGCGGGCTTGCCGATCATTGCCAGCTTCAGCCCTTTGATGCTCGCCATTTTGATCGGTATGACCGTGCGCAACCTCTGGGGACGCCCGAAGGCCACGCGCGCCGGGTTGGCAGCTGCGTTACGAACCCCGTTGCGCCTCGGCATCGTCCTGCTCGGCTTACAAGTGACGCTGAACGAGATACTCGCGATCGGCTGGGCTGGGCTCGCCATCTTGAGCTTTGCGTTGACGGCAACCTTTCTCTTCACGGTTTGGATGGGGCAACAGCTCGGCGTGCCGCGCGGCCTAACCACCCTGATCGCAGCTGGCACCTCGGTCTGCGGCGCCTCCGCGATCGTGGCTGCCAACACGGTGGTTCGAGACGACGATGAGTCCGTCGCCTACGCGCTCGCCACGGTCACTCTTTTCGGCACAATCGCGATGTTCGGGTACCCCTTGCTAGCGAGCGCCCTGCCCCTCGGCGAACTTGGCTATGGGCTTTGGAGTGGCGCCTCCGTGCACGAAGTGGCGCAGGTCGTCGCCGCGGGTTTCGCACGCGGCGAAATAAGCGGCGAGTTTGCGACGGTCACCAAACTCGCACGCGTACTGATGCTGGCACCGCTCGTCTTGCTAATGGGTCTTTGGGCGCATCGATTATCGAGTCGTCAAGACTCTGGCAGCGGACGCGCACCGATGCCTTGGTTCGTGTTCGGATTCTTAGGGATGGTGCTACTTGCCGGCACGGGTTGGATCGCCGACGAATGGCGCTCGACTGCAAACCTTGCCACGCAGGCGCTGCTCGCCTTCGCCCTCGCCGCAGTCGGACTCGAAACCGACTTACGCAAACTCGTCGCGCAAGGATGGCGGCCGCTCGCTTTAGGCGCGACGGCTACCGTGTTCATTGCGAGCACCACGTTGCTACTCACGCTACTGTGGCAGAGTCGGTAATCTCAACTCGCTTCGGACGAATTCAGTAGACGACTGACCCGCGGGGTAATCCACCCCTCGAGATCGTCGATGACCGAGAACACTGCCGGTACGATCACGAGCGTCAACACCGTCGACGTAATGAGACCGCCGATCACCGCGATGCCCATCGGCGCGCGGAACTCGCCACCCACCACAGCCAACGCTACCGGCAGCATGCCGGCGACCATCGCAACCGTCGTCATGATGATCGGTCGTGCTCGCTTGTGACCCGCTTCGATGAGCGCTTCGGTGCGCGTCTTGCCAGCGCGCATTTCTTCGATCGCGAAGTCGACTAGTAGAATCGAGTTCTTGCCGACAATACCCATCAGCATCAAGAAGCCGATGACCACGGGCATCGAGAATGGCTTGCCGAAAAGCATCAGCGCGATCGCCGCACCGCCGACCGAAAGTGGCAAAGCCGACAGGATCGTGATCGGCTGGAACACGCGCGCGAACAGCAATACCAGCACGGCGAACACCAGCAGCACGCCCGCACCGATAGCCAGCGTGAAATTCGTGAAGACGTCTTTGATGAACTCAGCCTGACCGACCTCGACTAGGTTCACGCCCTCGGGGAGATTTTTGATCTCGGGCAGCGCCTTGACCTTAGCGAGTGCAGGTCCGATCTCGACGCCATTGAGCTCGGCGTCGATAACGACGCGGCGACTCTGATTATAGCGACGGACTACCGACGGCCCCTCACCGAAGCGAATCTCGGCCACCGCCTTCAGCGGCACGGTTCCGCCCGATGAGGTACGAACCGGAAGATTTTCGAGCGTGGCCAAGTCCTGTCGTGAATTTTCCAACAAGCTCACGCGAATGGGCACCTGTCGATCGGAGAGCGAGAACTTCGCCGCGTTCTGCGGCAGATCACCCAAGGTCGCAATGCGGATGGTCTGACTGATCGCAGCAACGGACACGCCAAGCTCAGCCGCCAGATCAAGCCGCGGCTCGACGATGACTTCGGGGCGCTCGAGATCGCCGCTGATTCGCGCATCGCGCAGCTCGGGCAATTTGCGCATGGCATCGACCGCAGCGCGCGCCGCCGCCTCGAGCTTCACTGGATCGTCGCTCGTGAGGTACAGCGTCAAGGGCCGTCCGCCACCGGCGGCATCACCGCCGGCAAAGTTGATACGCGCATCGGGAATGGCAGCGAAACTCGGTCGGACCCGCTCTTCCCACTCGTGCTGCGTCAGATCACGATCCTTGTGCGACACAAGCGAAACGTACAGGTTCGCCGTGCGCACTTCATCGCCACCGATCGACTCGATGACATCCGTGACTTCCGGCTGCGATGCCACCAGATCACGCACCTGAGCCGATACTGCGGCCGTCTGCTCGAGTCGCACGCCGGGCGGCAACTCGATGGTGATCTGCGAGGCGGAGAAGTCTTGCGGCGGTATCAAGGACTTCGGTAGTGCCACGAGCAACAACACCGAGATGATGAAGAACGCCGTACCGCCGGCGATCGTCGTCCAACGATGCTGTAGACCCCAGCGAAGCACCTCGAGATAGCTGTTCATCATCGGGCCATCGGCCGATCGAATCTCGTCATGCGGCTTCAGGGTGTAGGCGGCGATCAGCGGCGTGATTAAACGCGCCACCAGTAATGAGAAGAAAACCGCTGCAGCCACAGTCAAACCGAACTGTTTGAAGTACTGCCCGACGAAACCACCCATGAACCCGACCGGTGCGAACACCGCAATGATCGTCGCCGAGGTCGCAACCACCGCGAGCCCGATTTCGTCAGCGGCATCGAGTGCCGCTTGATAACCAGTCTTGCCCATGCGCATATGCCGCACGATATTTTCGATCTCGACGATCGCATCGTCGACCAGCACACCGGCCACCAGCGACAAGGCCAACATGCTCATGCTGTTGAGCGTGAAGTCCATCGCATACATAAACGCGAAGGTGGGAATCGCTGACAGCGGAATCGCCAGCGCCGAGATGGCTGTTGCACGCCAATCGCGCAGGAAAATGAAGACGACGAGCACCGCGAGAATCGAGCCCTCGATCATGGCCGTCAGCGCCGAGCGGTAGGACTCACGCGTATTCTCCACCGTCGTAAAGACGCGGGTGATCTTGAGGTCAGGTGATTCTTTGAGGAGCGTATCAATCTCCTCCTCGACCCGATCGAGCACCGTGACATCCGAGGCGCCCCGCGCCTTGAACACACCAAAAGTAGTCGCTACGCGCCCGTTGAGGCGGGTCAACTGACGTTGCTCACCAACGTCGTCGCGAACCTCGGCGATGTCCTGCAGGCGCACGTTCGCACCATTGGTCAGGCGGATCTGCGTATTAGCCAAATCGAGAGCCGTTGCTGCCGAGCCGAGCACGCGGATCGCCTGCTCGCCACCACCCACTTGGGCGCGACCGCCCGGTGCGTTGAGGTTGAGCGTGCGCAGTTGCTGGTTGACCTCGGTCGCCGTAATGCCGAGCGCTTGCATGCGCGCGGGATCAAGATTGACGCGAATCTCACGGGTGAAGCCACCCCCACGCGACGCTTGTGCTACACCGGGCAATGCCAGCAGACGCTTGCTGACGGTGTTATCGACATACCAACTCAACTGCTCCGGCGAGCGCTCGGTCGTCACGACAGCGTAATAGGCGATCGCACCGCCCTCGACATCGATACGGGTTACCTGCGGCTCATCGACGCCATCGGGCAGGTCCGCGCGCACCTTGCTGACGGCATCGCGCACATCGTTGAGCGCTCGATCAATCGGGGTGCCGATCTGGAACTCCACCATCGTCGAACTGAAACCCTCCGACGCGCGCGAACTGATGGTGCGCACATCGGCGACACTGCGCACGGCGCCCTCAATTTTTTGTGTGATCTGGGTTTCGATCTCCGACGGAGCGGCACCCGGCTGCGATACCGACACCGACACCAGCGGAAAGCTGACGTCTGGAGCCAGGTTGATGGGTAGCCGTATGAAGCTGACGATGCCGACGAAGGTCAGCACCATGAACAGCACGATCGGCACGATCGGATGCCGAATCGCCCAAGCGGACATATTCTTCATTTAGTGACCCGGATCTTCTCACCGACGCGCAGATAGGGCCCTGCCGTCTCGATCAAACGTTCACCACCCTCGAGGCCCGATGCGACAACCAGACCCTCGACCCGTGAACCGGCGATACGCACATCACGACGCTCGACCTGATCGCCTGTACCGACGAGATAAACATAGTTGCCGTTGCTATCACTCATGACGGCGGTTTGCGGGATCACGGGACGAGAGCCACGACCGGTTTCAACCTCGCCGCGAGCGAAGGCGCCGGGACGCAGATCACGATGTTCGCGCAGTTCGATACGAACAGAACCCAAGCGCGTCGTGGGCTCGATGACGGCACCGATCAACCGCACCTGCCCTTCGAAGGCTTGATCGACTCCGGTCACGCGCACCCGAGCGGATTGCCCGATCTTCAAACGCGGCAGGTCTCGCTCGGCGACGTTGCCACGCATCTCGATGCTGCCGCGACGGCCAATGCGAAACAACGGACCCGCACCGGGCGAACCCAACTGACCCACTTCGGCGTTACGCGTCAAAATGATGCCATCGAACGGCGCACGTACTTCGGTACGACCGAGACGCGCGCGCGCTTCGGCCAATTGCGAAGAAACCACTTTCACCTTGGAAGCGGCAGCCACGGCAGCGGCTCCGCGACGCTCGATTTCCTGTTGCGATAAGGCGCCAATCGAAGCAACCGCCTGAGCGCGACGGTACTCGGCCTCGGCAACGGCTGCATTCGCCTTCGATTCCTCGAGCGAGGCCTCGATACTCGCCACCTGCGGTGCGATCAAAGAATTATCGATCTTGGCCAAAACTTGACCACGGCTGACTTGATCACCCACATCGACGAAGAGCGCAGCGACTCGACCGCCCTCGCCCTCGGCGCTGATCGCTGCCTCGTCACGCGCCGCAATCGCGCCCGTGAAAGTGACCACATCGGCAAGCTCCGCTGGGCGCACTTCACGCACGCTAACGAGCGGCGGCTGACTCGCGCCGTCGGCATCCGGACCGCTATTCCAGAAAGTTCGGATCAGACCGAGCACGGTCAGCACACCGAGCACGCCCAGAACCCAATAGACACTGCGAGGTGCCGATGACAAAGCAAGTCGAGCCATGATGTTTTCCGTAAAAGCAGTCCGTGAGGCATAGCCTCACAAGTGTTATATCCAACTACAACACTATAACAGAATTAGCGGGAATCAGGCCCATTGGGGGCGGCTCCCGCGCGGGCGCGAAGGATACCGCGGAGCACGGTATTCGGTAGGACCGTGTTGTCCCATTCCTTGCCCTCGCCGCGTGGCGGGCTGTCGCCCATGCGCAGGATCACGAGGCGCTCAGACGGAATGATGTACACGACTTGATTGGCGTTGCCGTCGAACAAGAAAAGATCAGGGGCGAGATACGGCTCCGAATGCAGCACCTTGCGTGAGTCGGCTTCTCGCTCCGGATGTGCAAAACCCCGGCGCGGCGTGTATTCGCCGGCCACGTACACTCCGAGACCATAGTAAGGATTCTCACGCGTAGGTCGACGCATCTCAGTGACGTACCCTACGGGTAACAGACGCCGACTCTCCCAGACGCCATCGGCGGCGAGCAGAATCCCAAGGCGCAACCAAGCCTCCGCCGGCAGCATCAAACAACAACCGGAGTGCGCCACGCCCCCGGGTCGATTTACCCAGACGTTGCCACCGGGCGCGCCGATCGGCTGCAGAATCTCGCTAGAGATGAACTCGGCATAGCGACGACCCGTGGCCCGCTCGATCAATACCGCCACCATTTCTGATGAGGCGTTGTTGTATTCGTACCGGGAGCCGGGCGCATCGACCACGGGATACTCGCGGATGATGATGTCGTCGTGGCGCGGATGCAGATAAGCGCGATTGAGGATGTGTGCCGGATCCGGCGACATGGATTGCGGCAGAAAGCCCGATCGCATGTCGAGCAAGTGCCTCACCAGAATCAATCGCCGGCGCTCGTCGGTGCGCCATTCGGGAATGAAGTCGGCCACCGGTTGATCGAGCGATCGGATCTTGCCGAGCGCCATTGCGCGACCGACCGCAATCGCAGTCATCGGTTTCGCAAGCGAACGTGACGTCAACAGACTCTCGGCTTTGGTGTCGCCGAAATAACTCGACTCCTCGAGCACTCCGTCGCGCCAGACGAGAAATGCTGAGGATCGATTAGCCGCCGCGTACTCACGCGCCCGTTGCAAGGCCGGGGGGTCGATGCTCGCGCCGCTCGCCGCGCGCAAGGGTTGATAGTCGCGTGCGCCAGGCACCGCCTCCAGAGGATCATAGGTCTCGAGGCCGAGCCCGGCGCGGAACGAGGCGAATAACTGCGCAAAGCGCGCCTGGTACACCGCCTCGTCATCTGCGGGTGCAGCCCAGGCCGACAGCGAAGTGAGCAGCATGATGGCCAAGCCGGTGAGCGAAGTCTTCATGCGCTCGAGCCTAGCGAGTTATGCTTTCGCCCTGCAATGCGTATCGCGAAACCCGTTCTACTGGTGAGCACGCCGATCGGCGTCGCTTGGGGTCTCTATGAGGCCTGGAAGGTCCGTTGGTGGCTCGGCCTATTGATGGCCGTCCTCGTCGGCGTGATTGGCCTCTTTTCGTGGATGACGGTTCGCCGTATCCAACTCGATCGCCTAGCCGACGAGAAGGCAGCTAGCTGAGCGAAACCACCGTCTTCGACGGCGTCACACTGCAGGGTACGATCAAGACATCGCACTCGACCACACTCAATAAACGTTCGGTGGTTGAAGGCTCTGGCCCGCGCCACGAGCCCGCCCTGGGCCCGCCGATCACGAGCACATCGACCTGGTTTCGTTCGACGAAGTTTTGTACTTCATCGACCGAACGGCCGGGGACCAACAAATGCTCGCCACCACAACCCTGCGCCAGGAACTGGACCGATTCAATCAAACTCGCGATCAGTTTAGGATCATGATTATCGAGCTCAATGGCCGCTGCGAACTTCGTGCTTGGCCGCCAAGAGCGGCCCCGCGTGACAAGCAGCGGCACGGCACAGCCGCGCATCAACTGCATCTCGAGAGCACGGGGCGGCATGGGCGTCGTATCCGATACAGCCATCAATGTTTTGATGACGAGATCCGGATGCAGCGCGCGGATGCGGGACTCGATCCCCTCTTCCATCGAGTTTGCACAAGCGGCCCTAGTAGTGATCTGCAGATCATTACCAGCGACAGAGCCACGCAGCGCATCGAGGTATCGCTCGGTTCCGCCGAGGCAGGTCGAAATCGCCGTGCGCGCTGCCGGCGAAGGGTCGTCGATCGCCCAAGCGTGATCGGTATCGCAGGCAAACAGCTCGATGCTTGCTTTGAAGTGCCTAGCCATCACCGACGCCTTGCGCAAGGCGGCTTGCGCCTCACTCGCGCGATCAGCCAGCACGAGAATGGAATCGAGGGCGTTCACCGCAGTCAGCGACTCCCCTGCGCGCACACCGCGCAGAGCGTGGTGGCAGGCAAGGCTGCAAGGCGTGCGTCCTCGATGTCGCCGCCACAGCTCGCACAAATAAAATACTGACCAGCGATCAAGCGCCGCAGTGCGACGTCGATTTGGCGCAGCTCGTCTTTGGCCGAATCACCGATCTCCCGCAGCACCTCGTCGTTGCTGCGCTGGATGGCCTGATCGGCAAAATCGGCAACCAAAGGATCGCGCTCGTGACGAAGATCCGCATCGACTCGCTCTGCTCGTTGAAGTAACTCGCTACGTCGCAGCCGTAAACGCTGCTCAATGACCTCCGGACTCGCCATGTCATCCTCCTGATGGATGGCTGACAACGATCACATTTCACTGCCGCAGCAGCCATTGCGATTAATACCTAGGCGTATCGCGCAACGCGCCAGAGTTCGTCAGAATCGCCATATCTATGAGCCCCACTCCCGAGGTTAGCCCGCAACGCCCGCCCGAAATGCAGGCCTTGCTCGACGCTACGGTCGATGCCGTGATCATCATTGACTCCCGCGGGATCATTGAGAGCTTCAATCGCTCCGGCGAGCGCCTGTTCGGGTATCAGGCCGACGAAGTCGTGGGCCGCAACGTCAGTATTCTGATGACTCGGACCGACTCAGAGTCGCACGATCACTATATGGGTCGATACCTATCGACGGGCGTTCCGCACATCATCGGGATCGGTCGAGAAGTCGATGCGCGGCGCAAAGATGGCTCGGTGTTCCCCGTGTTTCTATCGGTGGGGCAGATTCATGGTGCGAACCCGCCCCGTTTCGTCGGTCTGCTCCACGACATCACGCTGCGCCGCGAAGCGATGTCGGCCATTCGACGCGAGCGAGATCGCGCCAACATGTACCTCGAGATGGCGCAAGTCATTCTGCTGGCACTCTCGCCGGATCGGCGAGTGCAACTGATCAATCGTCGCGGCTGTGAATCGCTAGGTCGGCGCGAAATGGATCTGCTCGGTCGTGATTGGCTGGAACTCGCGGTCCCTACCGATCAACAGGCAGACGTCGCGCAGGCCTTCCGCGACGTCGCAGCCAACGCCATTGGCGATGAACGCTACTTCGAACACGACGTGCTCTCGGCGAGTGGCGAGCGACGACTGATCGCTTGGCGCTGCATCGCTATCCGTAATGCCAGTGGGCATCTCACGGGCTTCTTCTCCTCAGGCGAAGACATCACCGACTCGCGCAAAGCCGAGGAAGAGGCCCAGGCTTCTCAGGCACGCATGACCCAAGTCTCGCGCCTCGCCACTATGGGTGAAATTGCAGCAGGGATCGCGCACGAACTGAATCAACCGCTAGCCGCCATCGCCAATTACGCCAATGCCGCATTGCGCTTAGCAGCCCAAGCGGATCTGTCGACCGTCGATCCTGATGGCGATGTACGCATGGCACTGGATCAAATCAGCCAACAGGCGCTGCGTGCAGGCGAAATCATCCGACGCCTGCGCGCACTCGTACAGAATCGCGAGACGCGCCAGGAGCCGTCGAATCTGAACGAGGCGATCGCAGAGGTCATCGGCTTCGTGGCCGGTGATGCCAAATTGAACGAGGTACGTATCCTGCCGCAGTTCGATCCGACCATGCCCATCGCACTGCTCGATCGGATCCAGATCCAGCAAATCGCTTTGAATCTGTTACGCAATTCGATCGAAGCTCTAGTGGAGCAGCCTCGCGGGCAGCGCGAGATACGTCTGCAAACGAAATGGTCTGACCATGCCGTGCAGCTTGTCATCGAAGATAACGGGCCAGGTGTGCCAACCGATTTGGTGAATCGCATCTTCGACCCCTTCTGCACTACCAAAGCTACGGGTACAGGCCTTGGCCTTGCCATCAGCCGAACCATCGCCGAGGCCCATCGCGGTAAGTTGAGTTACGACGTGCCTGCAAGCGGCGGAGCTCGATTTACCTTGACCTTGCCCTACTCTGGAGACACACCCCGATGACACGCCCCGCCACCGTGCACGTAGTAGATGACGATGATGCCGTGCGCAGCTCGTTGCGGCTGCTGTTGAAATCGGTCGGACTGCCGACCGTCGCCCACGCATCCGCACACGAATTCCTGGCCGCATGGGATGGCGATCAACCCGGCTGTCTGGTGCTCGATGTGCGCATGCCAGGCATGAGCGGTATCGAACTACAGGCCGAACTCAACCAACGCGGTGCGATCATCCCGGTCATTTTCATCAGCGGTCATGGCGATATCCCAATGGCCGTCGAGGCCATCCAACACGGCGCGTTCGACTTTCTGCAGAAACCTTTTCGCGATCAGGATCTGATCGATCGAGTGCAGCGCGCGCTCGCGAGCGACGCCGAGCATCGTCAGTTGCTGCAGCAACGTGAAACACTGCGACAACGGTTCGACTTACTCACACCGCGCGAACAAGAGGTGCTGCAACTTGTGACTCAAGGCAAGGCCAACAAGGTCATGGCAGGAGATCTCGGTGTCAGCCAACGCACGGTCGAAATCCACCGCGCACGCGTGATGGAAAAGATGGGAGCCCAGTCGCTCGCTCAACTCGTTCGCATGGTACTCGAGCTCGACAAGACAGTCTGAGTTCGTACGGGCGCGACTGCGCCTGCGTGATCTACTTATTCAACGACGGACCACCCCCGGAGAAAATTCCCGCGTTCAACACTCGGGGGTCTCTCCGGAATGACCGCAAATACTGTGGCCGTGTCCTATAACGACAAAGTTGTGAGGCAGTTCCGACGTCCCCCCGATATTGAGTAGCGTTTCGGTCTAGAGTCTGACCCCGGGCCTGGAGGTTAGACGTGAAGAAGCGGTATACGGAAGAGCAAATCATCGGTTTCTTGAAGGAGGCCGATGGCGGCATACCTGTTAAGGAGTTGTGCCGTAAGCATGGGTTCTCTGAACCGAGCTACTACGCGTGGCGGAGCAAGTTCGGC
>CAIVYV010000320.1 GCA_903910215.1 uncultured Pseudomonadota bacterium | reverse complement strand
GGCTTTTCGCTGACGCCACCGAAGATCACCAGCGAACGGAGGTTCTTGTAACGTCCGTAGGCCTTAGCGTTCTCGGCAATCTGCGCTGTCAATTCGCGCGTTGGACTCAGGACGAGCGCTCGGGGCGCATGACCACTCGCAGCATTCAATCGCTGCAACACAGGGAGTACGAAGCCTGCTGTTTTGCCAGTCCCCGTCTGTGCGCCCGCGAGAATATCGCGACCCGACAGAACTGCAGGAATAGCCTTGAATTGGATGGGGGTCGGCGTGGCGTAACCCTTTTCGGCGACAGCACGCAACAGCTCAGGCTGAAGCCCGAGATCAGAAAACTGCATTGATGATGAGATCCGTAGTTGATTTGACTCGCGACACGGACAAAGCCGTAGCGGTCAGTTGCGAGTCGAGTAATGGGGGCGCTGACCGCGCAACCCTTATTTTGTAAGCCGAAGTGTACACCAAGACGAGCGCTTCGTCACGGCATTTCTATTCACGGCACTGCTATGAGTTACTCGCCTGTAACTTCTCAAGCTCTTCCCAACGTAGATACGCCGCATCGATCTGCTCGGAAAGTGCTTGTAACTCGCCTAACGTGTTTTTGACTTCGTTCTGATCCCGGCTGTAAAAGTTTGGATCCGCGACCAAAGCATCGAGCGTCAACTTGCGTAACTCCATCGTTTCGAGTTTCGCAGGCAACTCGTCGAACTCACGCTGCTCTTTATATGAAAGACGTTTTTTCTTGATTGGCGCAGCGGAAGCCACTGTGGCGACATCATCTTTCGAATCCAACTTGGATGACTTTCGCGCGGACGACGCACTGGCTGAGGCGGGGCTGCTTTTCTTCCAGTCTTCCCAATCCGTCCAACCACCGACGAATTCACGGACTCCACCATCGCCCTCGAGAACCAGCAAACTCGTGACCACTCGGTCGAGGAAACTACGATCGTGACTGACGAGCAAGAGCGTGCCATCGAAACTGGCGACGAGCTCTTCAAGCAACTCCAAGGTATCGATGTCCAAATCATTCGTTGGCTCATCGAGAACGAGCAAATTGGCGGGACGCGCAAAGAGTCGTGCGAGTAATAGTCGATTCCGTTCACCGCCCGATAGCGCACTGGCTGGTGTCAGCAATTGATCGGGTCTAAAGAGGAAGTCTCGCAGGTAACCCGAGACATGACGATTCTCACCGCCGATCGGCACGAAAGAATTACCGTCATTGACGTTATCAGAAACAGATGCGCTCAGATCTAGCTGCTCACGCTGCTGGTCGTAATAGGCGACCTCCAATCGCGAGCCGCGTTTGACGCGGCCGCTCGAGGGCTCGAGCTCACCGAGCAACAACTTGATCAGCGTGCTCTTGCCTGCGCCATTCGGCCCTACGATACCGATTCGATCACCGCGCTGGATGCGCGTCGTGATCCCACGCAGCACCTCGCGATCCCCGAACGAGACACCAGCTTGCTCAGCTTCGAAAACAAGCTTGCCCGACTCGACCGCCTCGGTAACAGCCAATTCGACTTGGCCGATACGATCGCGCCGCGCTTTTCGCTCAGAACGCATCTCCTTGAGAGCTCGCACTCGACCTTCGTTACGAGTGCGTCGTGCCTCGACACCCTTGCGTATCCACACTTCCTCTTCGGCAAGTTTCTTATCGAACAGCGCATTGGCTTTCGCTTCGATCTCGAGCTGTAGTGTCTTTTTCGTGACGAAATCGTCGTAGTTTCCCGGCCACGAACTCAACTTGCCGCGATCCAATTCGACGACTCGCGTTGCGAGACGGTTGACGAACATACGATCGTGGCTCACGAACAGCAAAGCGCCACGAAACTCGAGCATCACCGCTTCGAGCCATTCGATCGCCGAAATATCCAAGTGATTGGTTGGCTCGTCAAGCAACAGAATCTCGGGCTCTGAAACTAATGCCCGACCGAGCAGCACACGCCGACGCCAACCACCCGATAGTCCTGCGAACGCTTGCTCCGCTGGCAACTGCAAACGCGAAATGATCGTCTCGACTCGATGCTCGTGTTCCCAACTCTCTCCTGGAATGCCCGCGAGACCGCCGCGTACCACCTCAAGGACTGTAGCCTCGGTCATCAGGTCGAGATCCTGCTCTAGCATCGCAAGGCGCGCACCAGGCTTGACCCAAACAGCCCCATCATCGGGCGGTGTGACACCGGCAACGAGGCGCAGCAATGAAGACTTGCCCTCGCCGTTACGACCAACGATACAAACACGCTCACGTTCACCGATGCTCAGATCGACGTGGTCGAGTAAGGGTCGCGAACCAAAGACCAGCGAAACGGCGTCAAATCGAAGCAGCACTCTGGAAAAGTCTATGTCGGGTTCTTGAGTGCGAGCCCGTGCTGACGGAAGAAGGAGCAAGCGGCGACAAACGCCGGTTGTGCATCCTCAGCTCGATAGGCGGCACGATAGTCGGCATGGAAACCGTGCTTCGCTTGTGGATAGACGGTGATCGAGGAACCCTGCGCTGCTACAGAGACCCCTTTGGCCTGCAAGGCGGTGCGCATGGCGCCAACCGAGTCAAGCGGAATACCGGCATCCTCGCCTGCATAAAGACCGAGGACAGGGGCTCGTAGTCGCGCAGCAACGTCCACCGGGTGCACCGGCTGCAGCTCGCTCGATTGACCTACAAGACGGCCATACCAAGCAACGCCTGCCGCGATGGCATCGGAATGGGCGGCATATAGCCACGTGACACGCCCACCCCAACAAAAACCGGTAATGCCCGCCTTACCGGTTGCGCCTTCACCTTGCGACCAAGCCAGGGTCGTATCGAGATCACTCATGACTTGCGCATCAGGCACACGCGCGACGATGTCGCGCATCAAGGTTTGCATATCGGCAACAGCGCCGGGATTACCTTGGCGGAAGAACAACTCCGGAGCGATTGCGTAGGCACCGAGCTTGGCAAATCGGCGGCACACATCTCGAATATGCTCGTGCACCCCAAAGATTTCTTGTATGACGATGACGAGCGGCCAATCACGACCCGCTAACGGACGGGCACGATAAGCCGGCAACTTATCCTGACCGACAGGGATGGCGACCTCACCAGCCTCGAGACCCTCCGTGCTCGTTTGGATCGTCGTCGCACTCACGGGCACGGTGGCCGCCGCGAAACCGCCGATCAACGCTCCTTTAACAAAGTCACGCCGATCAACAGAAGACATCGGCTGCAGACTGCGGCGTTCGCTCTCGAAACTCATGGTTTCTTCTCCAATGGGATCAGAACTTCGTTCCGGCGCATAAACCACGGTATAAACGGCGCATCGTAACGAGCAATGATGGCGCTATCGCCGGATACCGCTTGCAAGCCTCGCGCTTGCACAGCGCGACGAAGATCTTGCTCATGCTCACGAAAGTTTTCTTCGGTCCATCGGCCAGAGTAGCGCCACACGGCAACTGTCCTAGCGGGGACTTCTCGAATACTGACGCGTGGATCGGTGGGCTTTGGAACTGTCTCGCGGTTGTACTTGCGCGGCACGACGAAGCCTACGCGATAGACTCCGTCCGCCTTAGCCTGCTCCACAGGTGCCGTCATAGCGATCTTTTCACCTTGCGACGACTGTTCCACCGGAGCTGTCATGGCGATTTCGGCCTGCGCCGTGTTGGCGCCACTGATGTAGCGAAAGAGTCGCCCGAAGGCGATGTTGCCGGCATTCATGAACCCCGCTTCCACCTCCGTCTCGGCGATCAAGTAAGAAGAGTACGCTCGCAGTTCGAACGACCCGTCTTGCTCAACTACCCGATATTCGGGGATTTCTATGGCCATCGCCGGCCAACTTGCCAGTGCGAGCAACAAACCAGCGAGAGCATGCCGCAGTCTCACGCGACCTCGAAGAGACCAGCAGCACCCATGCCACCGCCGATGCACATCGTGACGACGACGTGACGCACGCCAAGTCGCTTACCCGCGAGCAATGCATGCCCCACGAGACGCTGGCCGCTCATACCATACGGATGACCTACCGCGATGGCGCCGCCATCAACGTTAAGTCGATCATCGGGAATACCGAGTTTGTCGCGGCAGTAGAGCACCTGTACCGCAAATGCTTCGTTGAGCTCCCACAAACCGACATCCTCGACCTTCAAACCTGCGCGCGCCAACAATTTGGGCACTGCGAAGACCGGGCCGATACCCATCTCATCGGGCTCACAGCCAGCCACTGCAAAACCTCGGAATATACCGAGTGGCTTGGCACCTACACGCTCCGCCTCGGCGGCACTCATGACTACACACGCGCCAGCTCCATCAGAAAACTGGCTTGCATTACCTGCGGCCACCGAACCACCGGGCGTTGCTGATTTGATTTTCGCAACCGCCTCGACCGTCGTGCCTTCGCGCAAGCCTTCGTCCTGCGATACGGTCACTTCGCGCGTGTACAACTTACCGCCAGCGGCCTGGTCGATACCCGCCATGCGCACCGTGATCGGCGCAATCTCTGCGCTGAAATGCCCGGCAGCCAAAGCCGCGCACGCACGCTGCTGACTGCGCGCACCGTACTCATCTTGGCGCTCGCGAGAAATCCCGTAGCGAGCCGCAACGGTTTCGGCGGTCTGCAACATCGAGTGATAAATGGATGGCTTGTTTTTCTTGAGCCAACCATCGAACGCCATGTGCATATTCACTTCAGCCTGCACACAAGAAATCGACTCGAGTCCGCCGGCAACGTAAACATCGCCCTCGCCCGCAATGACTCGCTGCGCGGCCATCGCGATGCTTTGCAAGCCCGAAGAGCAGAAGCGATTGACCGTGACGCCCGAAACCGACACCGGTAGCCCCGCACGCAAGGCGATCTGCCGTGCGATGTTGTTGCCGGTCGCACCTTCTGGCAACGCACAGCCCATGACCACATCTTCGATCGAGGCCGGATCAACACCAGCTCTCTCGACAGCTGCCTTGACGGCGTGGGCACCGAGCGTCGCGCCGTGGGTCATGTTGAAGGACCCCTTCCAACTCTTGGCAAGTGGCGTACGAGCGGTCGAAACGATGACGGCCTCGCGGCCGGTTGTGGCGCGGCTCATGCTGCACCTCCATTGAATGAACGATTATCGGTGGCGAGTCGCGCGATCAGCGCAGCGGGCTTCCAGAAGTCGGCATCGCCGCCCTCCTGAACACCGAACTGTCGCATGCGCCGTGCGACTTCATACAGTTTTTGTGACTCGGCATAGTGCATCGGACCACCACGCCAGATGGGGAATCCGTAGCCCATCAGATAGACGAGATCGATATCCGAGGCGCGCTGGGCGATTTTCTCATCGAGTATGCGTGCGCCCTCGTTGACCAAGGCATAGACCAGTCGATCAACGATTTCGGCGTCGGTCAGTTTGCGCACCGGTCGCCCAGCCGCCTTACGCACTTCATCGATCACGCCTGCGACGATCGCTGACGGATACGCCTGGCGATCGCCTTTTTTGTAGTCGTACCAGCCAGCGCCGGTCTTCTGACCAAAGCGCCCCATTTCACACAGCCGATCTGCAACGACTTGCGGTCGCTTCAGTGTGCCCTCGGCATACTGTCGCTTACGGATGTGCCAGCCAATATCGTTACCGGCAAGATCACCCATTCGAAACGGACCCATCGCAAAGCCGAATTTTTCGATGGCTTTGTCGATCTGCTCCGGACTTGCGCCCTCATCGAGCATCGCCATCGCTTGAGCGAAGTATTGGTTGATCATGCGATTACCGATAAAGCCATCGCACACGCCAGAAACAACAGCTGTTTTCTTGATTTTCTTGGCAAGGGTCATCGATGTCAGCAACACATCCGGAGCCGTCTTCGCGCCGCGCACGACTTCGAGTAAGCGCATGACATTAGCCGGGCTAAAGAAATGCAAGCCGATGACATCGGCTGGTCGCTTCGTACCCGCCGCAATCTGGTCAACATCGAGCGTCGATGTGTTAGTCGCCAAGATCGCGCCCGGTCGAAGCACAGCATCAAGTTGTGCGAACACTTTCTGTTTGACACCCATGTCCTCGAACACTGCCTCGATCGCGAGATCGACATCGGCGATCGCATCGTAGGCAAGCACCGGCTTCAGCAAATCCATTCGTGATTGAAGCTTCGCCGCGTCCAACTTGCCTTTCTTGACCTGCCCTTCGTAAACCTCGCGAATGCGCTGTACGCCGCGATCGAGCGCCTCTTGATTGAGCTCCAGCAGACGCGCTTCGATTCCAGCGTTGAGAAAATTGATGGCGATGCCAGTGCCCATGGTGCCGGCACCGATGATGGCAACCTTCGTGACTGCACGCGGCTTCGTATCCGCTGGCAAATCGTCGATACGCTGTGCCGCGCGCTCTGCAAAGAAAACATGTCGAAGCGCTGCCGACACCGGGCTATCGACCAACTTTTTGAATTGGGCGAACTCTTCTTGCTGGCCAGCATCGAAGCCCTTGGTCGCACCGACTTGCAAGGCCTCAATGATCGCAAGCGGCGCCGGATATTCCTTGAATGCCGTCTTGGCGGTATTGCGGGCAAACTGACACAGAGCCTCGAGATCAGGCTCGCGCACCGGTAGATCGCGCGCGCGTAACAAGGGCTTACCCTCTTTGACCGCAGCGACCGCTTCTTCCGCTACGCTGATGGCTGCGCTCACGAGATCCGCATCAACGATGCGTTGCAACAACGGCGAACCTTTGAAGAGCGCAACCGGCAGCGGCTCACCCGACATCATGACGTTTAGCGCACCTTCGACGCCGATCAGGCGTGGCAAGCGCTGCGTGCCGCCGGCGCCGGGCAATAGACCCAGCTTCACTTCAGGTAAACCAATCTTGGCTGACGACAAAGCCACGCGCTGATGGCAGCTCATCGCGAGCTCAAGCCCCCCGCCAAGCGCCACACCGTCGATGGCGGCAACGACGGGTTTTTTCATCTCATCGAGCGCCGTATTGATGGTCCAAAGAGTGGGCCCGCGCAAAACATCCGGGCCACCGAATTCACGGATATCGGCTCCCGCGCAGAATGTACCGTTCGAACCTATGAGCACTACGGAGTCGACAGCAGCATCGCAGGAGGCGCGCTCGAGCGCCTCGAGCAAAGGCATGCGCAGCGCATAGCTCAGACTGTTGACCGGGGGCGCCTCGAAGGCGATGACCGCCGTGCGATTCCTGATGTTGTAGTCGACTTTCGTCATCTCGTCATACCTCGGATGAATCTATTGAGTCTGTATACCGCCGGTCAGGACGATACGCATGGCCGCCTCGACAGTGAGGTCGGTGGGCTCGATGCGATCGCGGGGCAGATAGAGAGTGTAGCCGCCAATTTGATAGCTCATCGGCATATACACAGCGACGAGTTCCTCATCGGTACCGAGCCCTGGCAGGGTGGCGTTTTCCTGCGTCACGAAGCCGATCACCTTGCCGGGACCGAACTGCACCATCACGACGCGCTGCAGTTCGCCACCCTTCTCGCCCACCTTCATAAGACCGGTCAGATCGCGGACCGCTGAGTACACGGTCTTCACGACGGGAATACGCAAAATCAGCGACTCACTGAAGGTGATCACACGGCGTACGACGTAAGCGTTGACCAGCAAGCCGACCACGATCAACACCACAAAGCCAGCCACCAAGCCCATACCCGGCACATAGATTTCGGCCGGCAGCCACACCTTAAGCAGACCAGATAGCAGCGACTCCGTCGTCACGCCGAGCCAGTAGATGAAGTAGACCGTCAGCACGATCGGCAGAATGGTGAACAATCCCTTGGCGAGTAACCTTCCGACTGTTTTCATTTGCGTGCCTCGACGATTTTCCAGAGTGTCTCTTCGGAGTAGAGTTGCTGCTCTTTCTCGCGCGGCACAGCGTGATCGGCACAGCTGACCTTATCCGGTGCGAACCCAGCCTTTCGCGCAATGTCCGCGAGATCAATATGAGTCATGTACTGACCGAAAGTTTCGTTGTTGTTCCAGCTTTCCCAGTTGTAGAGAAAGTTCTCGATGACATTCTTGCCGCGCGGGATCTCCAGATGCAGCATCAAGCCACCGGGCTTCAACAGACGATGACACTCAGCAAAGATGTGCTTCAGTGCGCTGCGCGAGGTTTCGTGCAGCATGATGTGAGAAATCACGAGGTCGAAGCTCTGATTTTCGAATGTGGTGTGCTCGGCATTTTGCTGGCTGAAGTGCACAGGCACGCCAAGTGACTCAGCGCGCGCATGGGCGTAACGTAGCTGCGGTGCTGCAACATCGATCGCATCAACACGCGCTTTTTTGAACTGTCTCGCCCACGGCAGGGTGCTATTGCCGATCGCGCAACCCATGTCGAGGATTCGCGCGGGCCTCAAGCGGGGATGAGCCTTCAAAAAGTACCGGAGCAGCAACTCGCCCAGATACTCATTGCGCGGCCCCATCATCCCGTGCGAGTAGATATTGAGTCCAAGATCGTAAATTGCCCCGGCGGCAACATCACCATCAACGAAGTCGGTGTGATATCCGCCAGGCTGCAAGTGAATATCAACAGCCGTGTGATAGCGAGGGATTGTCAGCGCGGAGTCAAGCGTCAATGACCCGCGTCGGCGCGATCGCTTCACCTCGCCATTCAGCCTCGGCCATTCGCGCTCGACCGAGTCGATGACCGCATCCCACATGCGTTGCTGACTGCAACGTTGCAGCGCACTCCAGAACTGATAGTAGGGATGCCGCTCCATGACAGCCCGCACCTCGTTGTGGTGCTCAGGTTTACGTCCATGCTGACGCTCGAACTCCGGCTCAACGCGACCACGGTAGATCGCGTAATTGCCCGGCATCACTCGCCCCGCGAGGTGTCCACGCAGAGCCCCCACGAAAGCTTGCCGTTCGCGCTCGTCGTGACGCTCGTCCGGCAACAGGGCATGTGGCGAGAGGCGGTGAGTCATCGTGTGATGATCACCGCCCCGACCGCTCAATTCAACACGACCGAGGCGTCGCCGACGCCCACCGTCACGGTGACATCGCGCGCCCCATCACCCTTTGAGCTGACGTTCGACGCCACACCGGACGCCTTGACCGTGCTCGGGGTACCGCGCACGGACGCCTCGCCGACGCCGACTGTCAAAGTGATGTCGCCAGCACTCGCTTTGTTCGTCCTGACATCGACATCACCGACCCCAAGATCGATGCTGATCGCGGAGTTCGGCGCGGATAGATCGACTTGACCGACACCGAGGTTGACGCCCACCTCCTCCGGCAACGCCTTGGGCAGCAAGATCGTCCAGTCCGCCTCGACATCATCTTCATTGAACTTCAGATGCAAACGACCATTACTGGTTTTCGCGTTGATATCGAGGCCGTCGACACTCTTGAGCTTTCGCATTAATCCATGCCGATTCCCTTCAAGATTCACGGTTACCTCGTACGAATCCCCGGTTCCTGGCCGGATACGCACCTCGCCGACCCGGTTGTCGACGACGAGACGACTGATGCCGCTGGCGGGATAGACATGCTTGACTGTGCGGACGTTGTCGGCTGCCAAGGCGATCGGGCCGACCACCATCAGGCACGAGACGGCCGTGAATACTGCAAAGGTTTTCATGAACTAGTACCTTGTCGTAAAAAGGTACTGTATAGTAGCACGCATGCTCATCGACACGAAACTGGCTCCACTGCGAAAAGGCCTATTGGAATTCGTCGTCCTGCGCATCGTGGGCGGCGATCAGGTCTATGTGCCCGACATCCTCAAGCGGCTTTCCGGTACGGAGTTCGCCACCCAAGAGGGCACGCTGTATCCGCTGCTGAGCAAGCTGCGCCGAGAACAACTCGTTGATTATGAGTGGCGCGAATCGGAGCTCGGCCCGCCCCGCAAGTACTACCGGCTGACCGAGTCGGGGCTACAACAGCTCGCACAACTCGATGATTACTGGCAGCGCATCAATCACACCTTGGCCCGACTCGGGCCCGTTCAATCCGGAAGCTCCCACTCATGAAACGCATTTCGATCACGGTGTCCCTCAACCGCAGCACGGTTCAGATGGACGAAGCCAGCTTCGTACGACTCGAGAGTTATCTCGCCGAGGCGTCGCGCACGCTTGCTCTGAATCCGGATCGACATGAAATTCTCGCGGATCTCGAGCAGGCGATCGCGGACCGCTGCCTGCAACGTTTGCCCGCAGGACAGGCGCTGATTTCATTGATAGAGCTTGAGGCCGTTCTGACTGAGGTTGGTGAAGTACGAGACATCGCCTCGGAGCCCAATGAACCGAAGGCTGAGTACCTTCCGCGTGATACTCAGTCACCCAGGAAGCGAGTCGAGCAACTCAATGAAGGCGCTATTCTCTCGGGTATCTGTGCGGGCATCGCTCGTTATGTC
Organism: uncultured Pseudomonadota bacterium; assembly: GCA_903910215.1. GTDB lineage: Bacteria > Pseudomonadota > Gammaproteobacteria > Steroidobacterales > Steroidobacteraceae > UBA964. Next base: position 1,315 of record CAIVYV010000320.1, on the reverse strand, counting down.
GAAATCGATGTCATCTGGGTGCGCATCGTCATGGTCATCATGACGGTCCTCTCCGGATTTACTGCCGTGCTCATTTACGCGTTGCTGATGTTTCTGCTGCCGATCGCACCGATACGGGCGGGCTCGCCGCCACTTGGCAAAGTGCCGGCGAAGTTTCGCGAGGCGACCGCGTACGTTCGTTCGTTCTTCGAACCGGCGAAGACCTAAGGCTCTCGCTCAGACTGCGCTAACCCCGCTCGACTTCACACAGGTTCGTTCAGATTCGAAATCAATCCACTTGACGCCGTATACTTTGTTTTTTAAAGTGCTTTTCAAATAGCACATACCCAGACGGAGCCTCTCATGTCGAACTCTCCCTCCCCGAGCGAAGATCTGTCCTTCCTGCGATCACTCGCGGAATCGGGTCGCGATGCGCCGCTGATGGCGGGCCCCTATCTCATCGCAGGCGGAGGTTGGTTTGCTGCCGCTAGCTTGATTCAATGGCTACCGATTAGAGAGTTTCTGGGTCTCGCTGCAAACCAAGCGACGATTGCATGGCTTGTTGCGGCTGCGGGATTCGCAGTTCACCTCGCCATTCTCATCAAGCGAGATCGCAGCAAAGTCGAAAACACCAGTAACCGAGCCGTCAACGCGGCGTGGACCGCGATCGGGTTCGGCATCTTCGCCTTCTGGATGGGAACCGCCGTCATGGCATATCAGCGCGGCGACGGCTTTCTGATGAATATGATCAGTCTGCAGGTGCTCAGCGTGTACGGCATTGGCTGGCTGGTTGCTGCGGCGATGACTCGCCAAGGATGGATGAAATTCACGGCATTTGCCGCTTTTGCGACGATCCCGGTGCTCGGTGCATTCGTTGGCACTGGTCATGAGTTTTTGATCTACTCGATCGCGCTCATGCTGACCGCTGTCATACCCGGCATCCGACTATCACGCGAAGCTGAAGCCACTTGAACGTAGAACCATGACTGCGTTCGACATTCACACGATCGACGAGATCATCCACGGTCGATTGAGGCTAGGAATTATGGCCTACCTCATCGGCGCCGCTCGGGCCGACTTCATCACGCTGAAGCAGCACCTACAAACGACGGACGGCAATCTGTCTGTTCACTTACGCAAACTGGAGGAAGCCGGCTATGTCGAGATCGACAAATCTTTCCAAGACCGCAAGCCTCGCACCGAGGTAAAACTGACCGCCAAAGGTCGAAAAGCGTTCGTAAAATATCTCGCCTCGCTGTCCGGTTTGATCCGTTGAGAAACGTCAAAACCGATAGCTGATGCCCATATCGTAGCTACGCTCCGGGCCGACATAGAT
>CAIVYV010000319.1 GCA_903910215.1 uncultured Pseudomonadota bacterium | reverse complement strand
AGATCTACGGTGAGGTGGCGCCAACCTCCGCTTCGGTGCTCGCGACCATCACCCGTGAGCCCCTCGGCGTGGTGGGTGCCATCGTGCCTTGGAATTTCCCGTTGATCATGACAGCGTGGAAGGTGGCGCCGATTCTCGCCACCGGTAATTCTTTGGTGCTGAAGCCTTCGGAGAAATCTCCGTTGTCTGCGCTGCGTCTTGCTGAGTTAGCCATCGAGGCGGGTGTGCCGCCGGGCGTGTTCAACGTGGTGCCGGGCTATGGTCACACGGCCGGCAAAGCGTTGGCCATGCATATGGATGTCGACGCTATTGGGTTCACCGGTTCGACCGCTACCGGCAAGCTCGTCATGCAGTACGCGGGTCAGTCGAATCTCAAGCGAGTGGGACTCGAGTGCGGCGGTAAGTCGGCGAACATCGTCATGGCCGATTGCCCTGATCTCGAGGCGGCGGCAACCGCAGCAGCCTTCGCTATCTTCTTCAATCAGGGCGAGATGTGCTCGGCAGGTTCCCGCCTGCTCGTGCAGCGCTCGATACGCGAAGCGGTGCTCGAGCGGATTGCGGCGATCGCCAAGCGTATGGTGCCGGGAGATCCGCTCGATCCCGCGACTCGTCTCGGCGCTCTGGTCGACGAGACGCAGATGAATCGCGTGCTGGGGTATATCCACAGCGGCCGCGAGCAGGGCGCTCGCCTGCATTGCGGAGGCGAGCGCGTACGGCGAGAGAGTGGCGGTTATTACATCGAGCCGACGGTGTTCGACGATGTCTCTCCGCAGATGACCAGTGCGCGTGAAGAAATCTTTGGTCCGGTGCTCGCGACTATTCCGTTCGATACGATCGACGAGGCGATCTCGATCGCGAACTCGACCGAGTACGGGTTGGCTGCGGCAATCTGGAGTCGCGACATCAACGTGGCGCACAAGGCGGCGCGAGCACTGCGCTCGGGTATGGTCTACGTGAACTGCTACGACGCAGATGACATCACGGTGCCGTTCGGCGGCTACAAGCAATCGGGTATCGGACGTGACAAGTCGTTGCACGCTTTCGAGAAGTACACCGAACTGAAGACCACTTGGATCGAATTCGGTTGAGTGAAAACTACTTGAGTCTAATCGACGAACCGATCGCGTTCGTCGATGTGGAGACGACGGGTGGGCATCCCGCGTGGCACCGCATCACCGAGATCGCGATCGTCGCGATGCGTGACGGGCAGATCGAGTGGCGTTGGAGTTCGCTCGTGAACCCCGCTGTGTTGATCCCGCCCTCCATTCAGCGACTGACCGGCATCAGCAACGACATGGTGGCTGAGGCACCGTCATTCGAGGAGTTGTCGCACGAGGTTTTGGAGCGCTTGAAGGGCCGACGTTTTGTCGCCCATAACGTTCGCTTCGACTATGGCTTCGTTCGCAGCGAACTGCGACGCGCGGGCTACGCCTACAGCGCGCCGCTTGCCTGTACGGTTCGTCTGTCGCGCGAGCTGTTCCCGGAGGCGGGGCGTCACAATCTCGATGCGATCATCGAGCGCCATGGTCTGCAGTGCGAGAGTCGACACAGAGCCTTGCCGGATGCGGATGTCTTGGCGCAACTTTGGCAACACTGGCGATCGAGTCTGACGCCCGCGCGATTTGCGGAGGCGATTGAGCTGGTGGGACGGCGACCGTCGCTGCCTTCGCATTTGCCGCCTGATCTGATCGACGACGTACCGGAAGTTTGCGGCGTTTATCGATTCATCGGCGACGGCGATGCGCTCATCTATGTCGGCAAGGCCAAGAACATCCGCGAGCGGGTTTTGGCTCACTTCGGCGGAGCGACTCGCGATTCAAAATCACAGCGTTTGGCAGCGCAGGTTCGGCGTATTGACTGGACCGAGACGGCTGGCGAACTGGGAGCGCTGCTGCTCGAAGCGCAGTGGGTGCGAGACTTCAAGCCGGTCTACAACCGGCGCTTGCGGGGTGGTGGCGAGCACCACACTTGGTTTGTGAGTGACGATGGGTCATCTCCCATGTTGCAACGGCTCGAGGGGCCTTTGCCCGAAGGCGGTGATTGCTTCGGTTTGTTCCGAACAGCCAAAGCGGCCCGGACTGCACTCACCACGATCGCACGCGAGAGTCGTCTGTGCCTGAAGACGCTCGGACTCGAGACGGGCGGCGCGGGTAGCTGTTTCGGCTATCAACTCGGCCGCTGTGATGGCGCCTGTGTCGGCGGCGAATCGCTGCAGAGACACGCATTGCGATTGAAGCTCGCACTCGCCAAGCACAAACTGAAAGCTTGGCCGTATGCCGGGCCGATCCGTATCGAGGAACGCAACGCTCAGGGTCGCATCGAGTGGCATCATGTCGATCGTTGGCAATATCTCGGCACGCGGACAGCCGAGGGCGAGCGAGCCAGCGAGTCAACTTTCGATCCCGACGTTTATCGCATCCTGGTGCGGCATTTGCGCGCCGGATCCCGTTTCTTGCGCATCACGACACTGGACGAATCCGGTTGGATGAACCTCAATGAATAATCTGGATATCCGGCAGTTTCTCGCGAGCGTGCCGCGCGGTTTTGGCGATTTGCTCGCACGTGAACTCGAAGCGTTTGGAGCCACCGACATTCGCGAGCGCGGCAACTCGGTCGCCTTCACCGGGTCGTTGGAAGTGGCGTATCGGGTGTGCCTCGAATCTTGGGTGGCGAGTCGCGTTTATCTCGAACTGGTGCGATTCGAGGCCGCCGATGATGCGGCGATACACACGGCACTCAAGGCGATCGATTGGCAGCGACATATTGATCCGACGGCGACGCTCGCTTGTGAGTGGAGCGGGCGGCACCCCGCAATCAACAACACTCATTACGGTACGCTGCGCCTGAAGGACGCGATTTGCGATGCCTTGCGCGACACGGTGGGTTTGCGACCGGATATTGCCACCCGCGAGCCGGGTGTTCGCGTGCATGCGCATGCCGTCGGTACGCGGGTGACGGTGTCTCTTGATTTGTCCGGCGAGGGTTTGCACCGACGCGGCTGGCGAGGTGATACCGGCGAGGCGCCGCTGCGCGAAAACATGGCCGCCGGCATTCTCGTACGAGCAGGTTGGCCGAAGCTCTCGGCCGAGGGCGCGGCCTTTTTGGATCCCATGTGTGGCTCAGGCACTCTCGTCATCGAGGCCGCACGCATGGCTGCCGGGTTCGCGGCGAATTACCGACGGCGGTACTTCGGTTTCCTGCGGTGGAAGGGGCATGACGATGCGCTTTGGCAGCGGCTGGTTGCCGAGGCAGACGTGCGCGCTCGGCAAGGGCTGCAGCGCTTAATCGACTCCGCAACGATCTTCTTGGGTCGTGATCAGGACGCGCGTGTGCTCAAGGACGCGAAGATCAATGCCTCGCATGCCGGTGTCGCGGAAATCACCGACTTCGCGGTAGGCGCGCTTACCGATACCCGCCGTCCTGGGGACTCGGCGGTGGGTTTGCTCTGTACCAATCCGCCTTGGGGTCAAAGATTAGGGGACCTCGAGACAGCGCGGGCCGTGCACCGTGAACTTGGGCGTGTGCTGCGTGAGGAGTTTCAGGGTTGGCAGGCGGCCATCCTGACCGGAGACGCTTCGCTCGGGCTCGAGCTCGGTCTGCGGGCCCATCGAGTGCACACGGTGTGGAATGGCGCGACCGAGTGTCGACTGCTGCGGATCGAGATCGAGGCGAGGGCGGAGCGGGATCTGCGTCCGAAGGCAGGGTTGCAGATCGATGCGGATCTCGCGGCAACACCCGGCGCGACCATGTTCGCCAATCGAATCCGCAAGAATTTGAAAAATTTGTCGGCCTGGGTGCGTCGCGAGCAGGTTTCCTGCTACCGGATCTACGACGCCGATATGCCGGAGTATGCGTTTGCGATCGATCGTTATGCCGCTTCGGCAGAGGCGCAAGCCTGGCTCGTCGTGCAGGAGTATCAGGCGCCAGCTGATATCCCCGAAGAGACCGTTCGTCGGCGTCGCAGTGAGGCGCTCGCTGCGCTCGTAGCGGCAACGGGCGTATCAGCCGATCACATCCACCTCAAAACTCGGCGGCGTATCAAGCGTGGTGACCAATACACCAAGCGTGACGAGCGTGAAGAGTTTCATGTGGTCGAGGAGGATGGATTGAAGTTTCGAGTGAACTTCGTCGATTACCTCGATACGGGGCTCTTCCTCGATCATCGTCCGACCCGTTCGCGTTTGCGTAGTGCCGCGGGTGGCAAACGATTCTTGAACTTGTTCGGGTACACCGGGAGCGCCACGGTACACGCGGCAGCGGGGTCGGCGATCTCGACCACGACGGTCGATCTATCGGCGACTTACCTCGATTGGTGTCGGCGCAATCTGGAATTGAATGGTCTCTGGGGCGAGCGGCACCGACTGGTTCACGCGGATGTGCGCGAGTGGTTGAGCGAGGCTGCGAGACGCGAGGAGCGATTTGATCTGATTTTCTGCGACCCACCTACGTTCTCGAACAGCAAGCGAATGGAGGGCGTGTTCGACGTGCAGCGTGATCATGTCCAGCTGCTTGATGCGTGCATGGCGATATTGGCGGAGGGAGGCCTTCTGGTGTTCTCGACCAATGCCCAGCGTTTCCGACTCGATCCCGTGCTGGAGCAACGCTATCGCATCGAGGATGTCACTGAGCGCACGATTCCGCCGGATTTCGCCCGTAATCGGCAGATCCATCGCTGCTTCGAGTGCCGTGGCGCGGACAGGCCGCGTCGGACGCTGGCGCTTGATCGTTCTCGCGCGTAACGTGCACCTATGATGCGATTTTTCTTTGGACTCATTCTCGTTGCTGTCTCGCTGGTCGGTTGCAGTCGATCGGGATCCGAGGCGCCTCCGAGCGCTTCATCACTCACTGTCACCGTTGCCCAGCCGGTTACTCGCTCGATTACGCGTGAGGTCGCTGCGTCGGGTTCGATTGCACCTTGGCAAGAGATGATTCTCGGCGTCGAAGTGACGGGTCTGCGCGTGGCCAAGGTTTTGGTGGAGCCCGGCGATCGTGTCGTGGCGGGGCAGCCACTGGTCGAGCTCGATCGACGCACGCTCGAGGTGCAGGCGCGACAGGCCGAGGCGAGTCTACTGCAGGCTCGCGCTAGTGCGGAGCTTGCCGCATCGCAGGCCAAGCGCGGCGAATCTTTGCTAGCCCAAAATTTGATCTCGACCAGTAATTTCGATGAGCTCCAAGCAAATCGATCGCGTGCTGCAGCGCAAGTGGTAGTCGCTGAGGCGGCGCGCGACGAGGCGGCGCTGCGGCTTGGCTTTGCGACGTTGCGCGCGCCCGATGCGGGTGTGATTGCGGTGCGTCGAGTCCAGCCCGGTCAGATCGTTACCGCCGGCAACGAGTTGCTGCGGCTCATTCGTCGGGGTCGCCTCGAGTGGCGTGCCGAGATCGCCGAGCGTGATATCGGCCGTCTGAAAATCGGCGCAAAAGTCGTGCTGCGCGCGCCAGACGGCGAGAGTGTGGCTGGCGTCGTGCGGGCGGTGTCACCGGGCGTCGATCCCCAGACGCGTACCGGAACGCTCTTCGCCGATCTTCCGGCGCCGGGTCCGCTGCGCGCTGGCATGTTCGTTGAAGGTCGACTGCAGGTCGGCACCGCCGACGTGATGGCGGTACCGCGTGAGTCCGTCGTGTTTCGCGACGGCTACTCTTATCTATTCGTGCTGGGTGATGGCGGCGTGGTCTCACAGCGTCGGGTCGATACCGGTGGTGTGCAGGGTGATTTCATCGAGCTTCGCAGTGGGCTGAAATCGGCTGAAAAGGTCGTCGTGCGCGGGGCTGGGTTCCTGAGCGATGGTGATGTCGTCAAGGTCGTCGAGCTGAATATGCAGGAGCAAGCGGCGTCGTGAATCTCTCCCTTTGGGGCATTCGCTACCCGCTGCCTTCGGTACTCGCCTTCGTCCTGTTGACGGTGGCTGGCTTCTGGGGTTGGCACAAGCTGCCGATTTCGCAATTGCCCGATATTGCGCTGCCGACGATCCAGATCACCGTGGGCTTGCCTGGAGCGGCGCCCTCGACACTCGAAACCGACGTGACACGCAAGATCGAGGATGCGGTGTCGAGCATTCCCGACATCGACAAGATCACCTCTGCCGTCAGTGAAGGCACGTCGATCACCAAGATCGAGTTCGAACTTGGACGAGATCTCGACCAAGCACTCGATGAAGTGAAGGATGCCGTCGCGCGCGTGCGACGCGATTTACCAGCCGATATCAACGAGCCGACCGTCCAAAGAATGAATTTGGTCGGTGGCACGCTCATTGCGTTCGCCGTCGAATCCGATCGACTGGCGCCCGATGAGCTCTCCTGGTTCGTCGACGATAAAGTTTCGCGAGCCGTCTACAGCGTGGCGGGTGTGGGTTCGGTCAGTCGCGTCGGCGGCATCGTGCGTGAAGTACGAGTCGAGTTGCGTCCCGAGGCGCTGCAGGCGCTTGGCGTGTCGGCAGGTGCTGTGTCGGCTCAATTGGCACGGCTGCAGGTCGAAAAGCCGGGTGGTCGTACCGAGACCGGCGGCGCGGAGCAGGCGGTACGCACCGTCGCGATCGTGCGCACGGCGGCGGAGCTCGCCGATTATCCAATCTATTTGCCCGATGGACGTTCGGTCCGTTTGTCGTCGATCGCGACGGTGACCGATGGAGCGGCGGAGGCGCGTGCGGCTGCGTTGCTCGACGATAAACCTGTCGTTGGCTTCTCTGTGCGTCGCACCGCGGGATCCAGCGAGGTCGATGTAGGTCAGGGCGTCCGTGCCCGGATCGCGAAGTTGCAGGCTGAGCATCCTGAAGTGCGCTTCGTCGAAGTGCTCTCGACCGTCGAGATCGCCAAAGCGTCTTACGATGCCTCGATGATAATGCTGCTCGAGGGCGCGTTACTCGCGGTTCTCGTAGTGTGGTTTTTCCTGCGCGAGTGGCGCGCGACGTTGATTTCCGCTCTGGCACTGCCGCTGTCGGTGATACCGACTTTTGCGGTGATGTATTGGCTGGACTTTTCGTTGAACTTGCTGACCTTGCTTGCGCTGGCCGTCGTCATCGGCGTGCTGGTCGATGACGCTATCGTTGAAGTCGAAAACGTCGCCCGGCATCGCGCCATGGGTAAAGCGCCCATGCAGGCGGCAATCGATGCGGCCGATGAAATCGGTATCGCGGTCATTGCTACCTCGGTCACATTGGCGGCCGTTTTCATTCCGGTGGCATTCATGCCGGGCGTCACCGGAAAGTTCTTCAAAGAATTCGGCTGGACGGCCGCCGCAGCCGTGCTGTTCTCTTTGTTGGTGGCGCGTCTGCTCACACCGATGCTCGCAGGGCACTTCATGCGTGGCGAGCCGAAGTCGATCGTCGATTCTCCGTTGATGACGCGTTATCTCGGCTGGGTGGAGTGGGCGATTGCGCATCGGCGACGAACCCTCGCTCTTGCGGCGGCCACCTTTATCTTGTCACTGGCCATCGTGCCGTTGATACCGACGACTTTCGTTCCGACGACCGACGTCGACCAAGTTCAGCTTCAGGTAGAGCTGCCACCGGGCGCCCGTCTGGATGATTCCTTGCAGATGGGTCGTGAGGTACGTGCTCGACTGCGTGAGGGGGTTCCGGAAATCGAGCGCTTCTTCACCATCATCGGCGGCGAGGGTGGCGAGTCGATGGGTGGCGGAGTGAGTTTTCCCGAAGTCCGCAAGGTCAGCATCACGTTGACCTTCAAGGACGATCGCCAGCGCACGAGCTCCGAATTAGAAAACGCCGTGCGTGCGCAATTGGTAGACATGCCGGGTATCCGTGCAAGTTTTGCGACCGGAGGTCCTGGTGATCGGTTGACCATGGCATTCGCCGGTCGCGATTCGGAAACGCTGGCAGCTGCGGCGCGTGAACTGGCGGCGTCGATACGTACCGTGCCGGGCATCGGCACGGTCACGACCTCTGCTGCGCTGTTGCGTCCAGAGATCGTGATCCGGCCGGATCCTGCGCGTGCCGCCGATCTTGGAGTCTCGACAGTCGACATCGCCGATGCCGCGCGTATCGCTACGAGTGGTGACGTGAATCAGCGTCTCGCCAAATTGAATCTCGCTGAGCGGCAGGTGCCGATCCGTGTGAAATTGGCCGACTCGGCCTTGAGCGACATTGAAATGCTCAGGCAGTTGCGAGTTCCCGGTAAGAACGGCCCAGTGCCGCTTGCAGCGGTTGCCGAAATCGGCGAGGGCAGTGGACCGGCACGTATTGATCGTCGCGATCGCGAGCGAGTCATCACCGTGTCTGCCGAACTCAACGGTCTGCCGCTCGGTGATGTCATGAGCGAAGTTCGCCGCATGCCGGCAATGCAGAACTTGCCAGCCGGGGTACGCATTCTGCCTGCAGGCGACTCAGAGGCCTTCGTCGAGCTCTTCGTCGGCTTCGCGCTCGCGCTGCTCGCCGGTGTGTTGTCGGTGTATCTCGTGCTGTTGTTGTTGTTCCATAGCGGCACACAACCGATCGTGATCCTCGCTGCGGTGCCTTTGTGTGGCGGTGGTGCTTTCGGCTTGCTGTTGCTCACCGGCACGGCCTTGTCGCTGCCATCATTGATCGGCTTGCTGTTGCTCAATGGCATTGCAGTCAAAAATTCCATTCTGATCGTCGACTACGCCATCCTGGGTGAGCGCGCGGGGTTGTCTCGTCACGATGCGCTGATCGATGCCTGTCGCAAGCGGGCTCGTCCCGTCATCATGACGACGCTGGCGATGGGCGCTGGCATGCTGCCGATCGCGCTCGGGCTGGGCGCCGACGGCAGCTTCCGCACGCCGCTCGGGGTGTCGGTCATCGGTGGTTTGATCACCTCGACACTGCTGTCGCTCGTGGTGATTCCGGCTGCGTATTCTATGGTCGCTGAAATCACCGAGCGGTATCTGCATCCGCTGCGAGATCGACTGTTCCATCGCGAGTCGACGTCAGAGCCAGTCGCGTAGTCGATACCAAAGCATCGCGAGTACCAACAGCGGTCGGCGCAGCGCGTCGCCCCCTGGGAAGTCGTGATGGGGGATGCGGCTGAAGATATCGAATCGCTCGCTCGTGCCGCCGATGGCCTCGGCGAGCAGTTTTCCGGCGATGCCGGTGAGCGCGATGCCGTGACCTGAAAATCCCTGCACGAAGTACACATCCGGTTCGAGTCTGCCGAAGTGCGGTGCTCGGTTCATGGTGATGTCGACGTAGCCGCCCCAAGCGTGCTCGATACGCGCATCGGCGAGTTGCGGGAACACTTGTAGCATACGAGCGCGTGTGGCGCGGGTCGTACCGAGTGGATCGAGTCCTGAGTAACTCACCCGACCACCGAAGAGCAGGCGATGGTCCGCAGAGCGACGAAAATAATCGAGTACGAAGTTGGTATCGGTGACGGCTGCGTTGTTACGAATCAGTTCGCAAGCTCGTGCCTCGCCCAAAGATTCGGTTGCAATGATGTAGGTTGCAACGCCCATGATCTTGCGTGAGAGTTCGCGCGAGTAATTACCGAGAGCGGCATTGCCGCAGAGCGCGAGATGTCGCGCGACGACTTCGCCGGCTGCCGTTCGGATGACGAGTCGTCCGTCATGTCGTCGGTGTGTGAGCGCCCGCGTATGTTCAAAGATGTTTACGCCTCGGCTGGTTGCGGCTCGGGCAAGACCGCGGGTGTATTGCAGCGGCTGCAAGTGCCCGGCGCTCGGGTCGTAGGTTGCAGCGAGGTAGCGAGAGCTTGCGATGCACTCGCGCAGTTCGACGCGATCCATCATGCGCATCGAGTGGTAACCGTATACCTGCTGCAGGCGTACCACTTCGTTTTCGAGGGCCGCCGCCTGACGCAGTTTGATGGCCACCTGCATTTGGCCAGGGGTGTAGTCGCAATCGATGGAATAGCGCGCTATGAGTTCGCGCTGCAACGACAGGGCCTCGACGGTGCAGTCCCAGATCTGTTTGGATGCATCGAGGCCGATCAAACTTTCCAGCTTGTCTTGGCCACAGGCAACACCGGTGATGGCCTGTGCGCCGCTGCGCCCGGAGGCGCCTGAGCCGATGCGGTCGGCCTCGAGTAAGACGACTCGATAGCCACGCTCGGCGAGGTGCAGCGCGGTGGAGCAACCGGCAATGCCACCGCCTACTACGCAAACATCGGTTTCGATCTGACCCGTGAGTGTGGGATAGGCGGGACCCGCTGGTGTCTCTGCGTGATACCAGGTCGAGGGCGACATCAGAGGGCGCCCATGAACCAGGCGACCTCCAGCGGCGTCACGTGCGAATCGAAATCCTCGAGTTCGGCGCGTTTGACGGTCGAATACAAATCCCGAAAGGGTCTGCCGAGATAGTGTGCAGCGAAGTCGCTGCGCTCGAATCGCTCGATGGCGGTTGCCCAATGGATCGGGAGTCGGTCCCCCGCCGCACGATATGCGTTGCCTTCGATGGCAGGCGGCGGCTCGAGACTCTCGGCGAGACCAAAGTGGATGCCCGCCAGAATCCAGGCGACCACGAGATAGGGGTTGGCATCGGCGCCGGCGAGGCGGTGCTCGATACGTCGATTACGATCGTCGCTGACCGGGATGCGAAGGGCTGAACCGCGATTGTTGATGGACCAGCCCGGGGTCAGTGGTACGTACGACTCCGCACGGAACCGCCGATAGCTGTTGGGGCCTGGCGCGCACAGAGCCATACCGTCGCCTAGGGTGCTGAGCATCCCGGCGAGTGCGTGCCGTAACTCGGCGCTGGCTGGCTGACCCTCGCTACTTGCGGGGTCGGGGCACTCGAACAGGTTGCGCCCGCCGGCATCGAGCAAGCTCACGTGCACGTGCATGCCGGAGCCGGCCATTTCCCGGTAGGGCTTGGGTAGGAAGGTCGCGTCCCAACCGTACTCGCGGGCAATACTGCGAACGATGCGCTTGAAGCGCAGGGCCTCATCACAGGCCTGCAGCGCATCGGCTCGGTGCAGGAGATTCACTTCAAACTGGCCCGGGCCGTACTCCGCCAAGGCGCCGGTCGCCGGCACTCCCTGCTGCTCACACGCCCGATATATTTTAGACAAAATCTCTGAATATTCATTGAGATAGGTCATTGAGTTAATCTGGGTTTGAAACTCACGACGTTGCGTGATGGGCAGTGGCGGCGGCTGCGGTTGACCCTCGCTGGTCCGGGTTCGGTCGATGAAGTAAAACTCGTACTCGATCGCGACGACCGGCGTCAGATTCAGGCGATGCAGTCGATCGAGCACCTTCACGAGCACATGCCGCGGGTCGGCATGAAACGGGCGACCGTCGGGTTCGTACATCGACAGCTGCAGCTGCGCGAGGCCCGGCGATTGCCACGGGACGCTCACGAGGCTTCCAGGTAGGGGGCGACAGGGTCGATCCGCGTCACCCTCATCGAAACCGAGGCCGGTCGCCTGGACCGTGCCGCCGAGTACATCCAAGGCGAACATCGACCCTGGTAACAACATTCCATCGCGATAGAGGGCTGCGAGTGACGCCCGGTCGACCCGTTTACCGCGCTCGACCGTATTCAGATCGTTAAGGTAGGCATCCACATGGGTCACCTCCGGATGTGCGGCCAGAAACGCCTGCAGTTCGCTCTCGGGGGTATCGGCAGTCATGACCCGATTTTATGGTTAAATGTTGGCGGGCGTCGTTCATTCATGAGCCGACACCCGACCTCGCATGGCATCCCTTCCCGTCATTGGTATTCCCGCCGATCGCCGCATGGTCGGCCCGCATCCGTTCCATATGGTCGGTGAGAAGTACGCGCATGCTGTTGCGAGGGCGTCTCACGCGCTGCCTTTGTTGATCCCCGTTTTGCCCGAGCCGCTCGCGGTCGACGATCTGCTCGATTCGGTCGATGGATTGCTGCTGCCCGGCAGCCCCTCCAACGTCGAGCCCCGCCACTACGAGGATGGGCCGAGCGAGCCCGGTACGCTGCATGACCCGGAGCGTGACGCGACTACCTTGCCGTTGATTCGTCGGGCGATCGAGCGGGGAGTGCCTCTGCTCGCGATTTGTCGCGGATTTCAGGAAATGAATGTCGCTCTTGGGGGCAGTCTTTGGCAGCGGGTGCACGAAGTGCCGGGGCATCGCGACCATCGCGAGGATAAGCAGGCGCCGCTCGATGTTCAGTATGGCCCGGTGCATGAGGTGCATCTCCTCGAGGGTGGCTGGTTCCGTCCTTGGGCCGCCGGTGCGGAGTCGATTCGCGTGAACTCTTTGCACTGGCAGGGAGTCAAACGACTAGCGCCCGGTTTGCTCATTGAGGCCACAGCGCCTGATGGACTGATCGAGGGGTTTCGCGTGGCCGAGTCAGCGGCGTTCGCCGTGGGTGTGCAGTGGCACCCCGAGTGGCGTGTGATGGCCAACCCATTTTCCGTTGCCATGTTCGAGGCATTCGGCGCAGCGGCGCAGCAGCGCGCAGCACGTCGTCATGCCACGAGAGGTTGATGTCATGAGTGATCCGATTTCACAGTACTTCAAAGATTTCAATATTCAGGAAGTCGAGGCAATCGTCCCCGACATGGCCGGCATCGCCCGCGGCAAATTGATGCCTGCGGAGAAGTTTCAGGGAGATCGCGGCATGCGATTGCCCGAGAGCATTTTCCTGCAGACCGTCACGGGCGATTATCCGGAAGACACAGCCCAGGCGATGAGCCCCGCCGAGATCGACATTATCTTGAAGCCCGACCCACGTACTGTGCGTCGTGTGCCGTGGGCAGCGGAGCCAACGGCTCAGGTGATTCACGATTGCTTCTACGCGGATGGACGTCGGGTGAAGATGGCGCCTCGCGAAGTGCTCAAGCATGTGCTCGATCTGTATGCGCAGCGTGGCTGGGAGCCGGTCGTGGCGCCGGAACTCGAGTTCTATCTGGTAGAGCCCAACGTCGATGCGGACTATCCGCTCAAACCACCGATGGGGCGATCCGGTCGCTCGGAGCCAGGTCGCCAGTCTTACAGTATTGCCGCGGTCAATGAATTCGATCCGCTGTTCGATGACCTTTATCAGTTCTGCGAGGCGCAGGATATCGCCATCGACACGCTGATTCACGAAGACGGCCCGGCGCAGATGGAGATCAATCTGCTGCATGGCAATGCGCTCGATCTTGCCGATCAGGCGTTCATGTTCAAGCGCACTGCGCGCGAGGCGGCCTTGCGTCACAAGATGTACGCCACCTTCATGGCGAAGCCGCACGCGAAAGAGCCGGGCAGTGCGATGCATCTGCACCAGAGCGTGGTGGACAAGAAAACCGGCAAGAATGTCTTCTCCGCCGACGACGGTACGCCGACGCCGCTGTTCTTCGCGCACTTGGCGGGTTTGCAGCGCTATTTGCCGGCGGCCATGGCCTTGTTCGCGCCGAATGTGAATTCCTATCGGCGCATCACCCGTTTTCAGGTGGCGCCGATCAACGTGCAGTGGGGTTATGACAATCGCACGGCGGGGTTGCGAGTGCCGATGTCTGAGCCGCAGTCGCGTCGCGTCGAGAATCGGATCTCGGGCGCGGATGCGAATCCGTATCTCGCCACGGCCGCATCGCTCGCCTGCGGATATCTCGGCATGGTGCAGGGGCTGTCTCCGACCGAGCCGATTTCAGGTAGCGCGCACGATTTGCCATTCTCCTTGCCGCGTAATCTCGATGAGGCGATCCGTTTGCTGCGTGAGTGTGATCCGTTGATCGAGATTTTGGGTGATTCGTTCGTCTCGGCTTTCGCGCTCGTCAAAGAAGCCGAATACGAAGTGTTTCTGCAGGTGATCAGCTCCTGGGAGCGCGAACACTTGTTGCTGAACGTTTGAGTCGACCGTGAATCTGGAGCAGCGAGACAACAGTACGGTAACGCGCAGCACGGCCGAGTGGCAGCGGCTCGATGCGGCGCACTATCTGCATCCCTTCACCGATCATCAGGCGCTCTCCGCCAAGGGTGCGCGCATCATCACGCACGCCGAAGGTGTCTACCTGCATGATTCGGAGGGACATCAGATCCTCGATGGGATGTCGGGTCTTTGGTGCGTCGCGCTCGGTTATGGACGGCAGGAGCTGGCTGAGGCCGCTTATCGACAACTACAGCAGCTGCCTTACTACAACAGTTTCTTTCAGTGTGCGAATCCGCCGGCTATCGAGCTGGCAGCTCTGTTGGCGGAGCTGACGCCGCCGCAGTTTCAGCACGTGTTCTTCACAGGTTCCGGCAGCGAAGCCAACGACACCTTCGTGCGACTCGCGCGGCGTTATTGGGCTTTGCAAGGCAAGCCAGAGAAGCGCGTCATTATCAGTCGCTGGAACGGCTATCACGGCAGCACAATGGCCGGTGCTTCGTTGGGCGGCATGAAGGCGATGCATGCGCAGGGTGGTTTGCCGATCCCCGATATCGTGCACATCGGTCAGCCGTACTGGTTCGAGTGCGGCGGTGATCTCACCCCGGAAGAATTCGGTCTACAGGCCGCCCGTGAACTCGAGAGCAAAATTCTCGAGATCGGACCTGAGCGCGTGGCTGCGTTCATTGGCGAGCCTGTGCAGGGAGCGGGTGGTGTGATCATCCCGCCCGATTCTTACTGGCCCGAGATCCAGCGCATCGTGGATCGATACGGCATCTTGTTCGCATCGGATGAGGTGATCTGCGGCTTTGGACGCACCGGCCAGTGGTTCGGTTGCGAACACTACGGCACCCGACCGGATTTCATGACGCTCGCCAAGGCGATCACCTCGGGCTATCTGCCGCTCGGTGCCCTGATGGTAGGCGAACGCGTGGCCGACGTACTGATCCGCGAGGGTGGTGAGTTTGCGCACGGCTACACCTACTCCGGGCATCCAGCGGCCGCTGCGCTGGCGCTCGCCAACCTCAAGATCCTGCGCGAGCAGGGGATCGTCGGGCGTGTCAGAGATGAACTTGCGCCGTACTTTGCTTCCCGTTGGCACAAGCTGGCCGATCATCCGCTCGTCGGTGAAGCGCGATCACTGGGTTTACTCGGGGCCCTCGAGCTCGTTCCGGCCAAACCGTCGCGGCGTTTCTTCCCGGAGCGGGGCGCGGTGGGCACGCGCGCGCGGGATCTGTCGGTCAAAAATGGCCTCGTGATGCGGGCCGTGTGGGACACCTTAATCGTCGCGCCGCCGCTCGTGATCGAGCCGCAACAGATCGACGAACTCGTGTCCAAGGCGGTGCAAACCCTCGACGAGTTGCACCATGCACTGACGGCCGAAGGCGCGCTCTGAGATTTCAGTCTTTCGGGCTTTTCAGGGTGGGGTGGCTGCGCTATAAAAGCGGCAGCGCATTGGGGCGCGTCACATCGACTCTCAGGGAGACCTCCACGAAATGAAAACTTCGGCCCGTGCGGCACTTGTCGCCGTTACCGTCTCGGCTATGTTGGTGGCTTGTGGTGACAAGCCCGCCGAACAGAAGCAGGTGCTCAACGTCTACAATTGGTCGGATTACATCGACGAGACGGTGATCACCGACTTCGAGAAAGAAACGGGTATCGACGTCACCTACGATGTTTTCGATTCGAACGAAGTGCTCGAGACCAAGTTGCTCGCGGGCAGCACCGGCTATGACATCGTCGTGCCGTCGGCGTCGTTCCTCGAGCGGCAGATCAAGGCGGGTGTATTCCAGAAGCTCGACAAGAGCAAACTGCCGAACCTGCAGAACATGGATCCGGAGCTCATGGCGAAGGTCGCCCGCCACGATCCGAACAACGAGCATTCGGTCAATCATCTTTGGGGCACTTCGGGCGTCGGGTACAACATCGACAAGATCAACGAGCGCATGAAAGATGCGCCGGTCGACAGCTTTGCAATGTTCTACGACCCGAAGGTCGTCTCGAAGTTTGCGGACTGTGGCGTGTCGATCCTAGATGCTCCCTCTGAAGTGCTCGGTACCGTTCTTGTGTATCTCGGCAAGGACCCGAACAGCGAAAATCCGGAAGATCTCGCGGCGGCGGAAAAGGCGCTGCTCGCCATTCGTCCTTACGTGAAGTACGTGCACTCTTCGAAGTACATCGACGATTTGGCAAACGGGGAGATTTGCCTCACGCTCGGCTGGTCGGGCGATATCTATCAGGCAGCTGGTAATGCACGGGATGCCAATAACGGCGTCAAGATCGACTACAAATTGCCGCGCGAGGGCGCGATCATGTTCTTCGATATGCTGGCGATCCCCAAAGATGCCAAGAATGTCGAGAACGCTCACACGTTCATTAACTACTTGATGCGTCCAGAAGTGGCCGCCAAGAACACGAACTACGTGAGCTACGCGAGTCTCAACATTCCGGCCAAGGAGTTCGTCAACAAGGACATCCTTGAGAATCCGGCGATTTACCCGAGCGACGAAGTGAAGGCGCGCTTGCAGGTCGATCTCGCTGAGAGCGATGCATTCACGCAGTTGCTGACGGCGAGCTGGACGCGCTTCAAAGCCGGTCAGTAACGACTGAGTTGTTGAATAGACCTGCGGCAGCCTCGATGGGGTTGCCGCAGGTTTTTTGTCTTCGGAGGGTGTGTCTTGGCCGAAAGAGTCGTTGACCGCCAGAACGAGTACCTTCGGATCGAGGGTGTCTCAAAACGTTTCGGTGACTTCGTCGCTGTCGACAACGTGTCCTTGAGCATCTACAAGGGCGAAATCTTTTGTCTGCTCGGCGGATCTGGCTGTGGCAAGACGACCTTGCTGCGCATGCTGGCGGGTTTCGAGACACCCACGTCGGGTCGCATCCTCATCGACGGTCAGGATATGGCGGGGATTCCGCCTTATGAGCGGCCGGTCAACATGATGTTCCAGTCCTATGCGCTGTTCCCGCATATGACGGTCATGCAGAACGTCGCCTTCGGTCTCGAGCAGGAGGGTATCGACAAGAACGAAATTCGTCGGCGTGTCGATGACATGCTAAGCATCGTGAAGCTCGGTGATTTTGCCAAGCGCAAGCCGCATCAGTT
>CAIVYV010000318.1 GCA_903910215.1 uncultured Pseudomonadota bacterium | reverse complement strand
GGTCGAGAAAGACTGAGCGCTGCCGAACGAGTTGCCTTGTGAGCGACCAGCTCCGGGCGCGGTTCTGGACTGAAGCCGTAGAAATTGGGTTGCGAAGACGGGCTCGTCAACTGCACTACTTTCAAGCCGCCCTTGCCATCTGCGACATACGCAAAGAGGGAGGCATTCGTCGACGCAATCATCACATCCCGCGAATCAATGAGACCGCCATCTGCATTCCATTTCTGGAATAAACGTGCAGCGTGTGGGCGCTTAACGTCGATGATGGCCATCCCTTCGCGTCCGTTGGCAACGTAAGCGTAAGTTCTTGCAACGGTAAAGCCGCCCGCGTTGGCAAGCGGTACCGTCGCCTCCGGCAACTTGCGCGGACGTGACGGTGTCGTGATGTCGACCACTTCGAAGCCACGCGCCGTTGTGACGAACAAGTAACGGAACTGCAGCGCGACCGAACGCGGCGAGTCGAATGGGATCTCAGCGACGATCTTCGGAACACTCGGCGTCGACAAATCCGCTACGACGACTTGGCTACCGGTAACAACGTAGGCCAAATTGCCTGCAATGGTCAGGTAGCGGGCGCCAGTCAGTTTACCCGCCGGGTTCCAAGTGACGAAGCGCTTCAGGAAATTGTTTCGGAATTCACCGTCTGCGAGCGTATTGATGTCGACCAGTACAAGCCCTTCAACCGAATCGGTGATCACAGCGAAGTTGTAGATCGGCAGGAAAGGCTGCTCCTGATTCGCCTTGCGCATGAGATCACCCTCATTGCGCGGCGGATGCACCGGCTGTGTCGTCGCCAAAGCGACGCAGGTCGCATTACTCGTCTTGACCTGCGTGTTGTGTCCGAGAGCGGAGAACGGCGCACTGATGAGCTTCTGGCTGATGCCCTTATTGGCAATACTCGCTGCATCCAATATGCGCATGCCGCGCTTGCCTTCGGCGGAGAACACATACTCACCGCGCATCTGTACACAGCCTGCAACGTCGCCATTCAATGCACTGATGCGCTGTAGCTCGCGATCGCGGCCCAAGTGCTCGGAATACCACTTCGGATAAGCGTAGCGATGCAGGTAGCTGCCGATGACAGCCTGCGGTTCATCCCACTCCGTCACTTCAACAGCCGCGACACCTTTCTCGGTACCGATCCAGGCATTGAGACCAGCGAAATTGATGAACTGGGTTCCGTAGCCGAGCGTCTGCGCAATGATGGCGTTGTTGTCGCCTTCTTTGGCGAGGTGGCAATCACTGCAAGTCTTGGTTTCGGTCTTGCGCTCGGTGTGTGGATAGTGCGGGTTCATCGCCTGCGAGCTGTAGCCCGAAGCCGCGATCGGCGGCTGCTGGATATAGATGCGCTCGCGGTTGGAATTAGTCGAAGACAGGACGAGCGCCGACGACGATCGCACCGGCGCCATCTTGCCGCCCTCGCTCGGTCCACGCCAACCCAGCATGAAGATATCTTCACGTAGCACCTGCGGGTTGTAAGTGGCGAAGTTGCGAGTCTCTCCACCCTCGTAGCGATGGCGATCCGTCTTGGCGTTCGCCTCGATCGGCAGATGGCAACCACCACAGCTCGTGGTCCACGGCGTGTGGCAGGTGTAGCACTCCATCTTGTCGTCGTTGTGGGCGAGCATCTCCCAAGGAATGTCCGGACCAAAGTTCTGATTCTTAGCGTCTTTCGCCATCGTCTTGGCGCGAGCGGCCTTCGCGTTATAGTGGGAGTTACCCGGCGTCACTGTGTCCTTCACCTGCGACACTTCCCACTCGAGTCCGGGTGTCACGGCCGAACGTTGAATGAGCGTATCCCCGCGCCACTCAAAGCGAAGCTTGCCATCGGGGTTTCGGATGAGACCCAACTTGGTACCCGACTTTGGTGCCGCGGGACCCGAGGTTCGTAAGTTAGCAACCGCAGCAGTTGTACCGTGGCAGTCCTTACAGTCGATCTCGACCGCAGCAGCAACGGAACCGTGCAGGTAGCCATTACCGTGTGAATCCTGCGCGAAATGGCAATCGACGCAATGCATGCCGACATCCACGTGGATCGACGACATCTGCACCGTCTTCTTCCACTTCTGCGGATCGTCGTTAGCGATGATGGTGCCTTCGGCGTCGAGCAAATTGCCTTCACGATCACGCTTGTGGATCGCGCGGAAGTTCCAGCCGTGACCGTGATAGTCGGCGAACTGGGTGTCCTTCAACTTCGGATTGAGTTCGCTGACGCCCTTGAGGAACTCGAGATCGGCCCACTTGCCGCGCGGTGCGGCGCCTTCCGGGTTGCGATCGAGTACCTGACGAATTCGTTCAGGCGTCGGGAACTGCTGCTCTTCGGGCCACATGTGCGGAGCGTCAGACTCGTAGTCCCACATGGTGTAGCCGAGGAACGAGTTGATGAACATGTTTGGCTGGTGCATGTGACAAATCATGCACTGGCTCGTCGGAATCGATCGTGTGAACGAATGCGTCAACGGATGCCCGCTACGATCTTTCGGAATCGTCGGATCGAGGGTTTGCGTTTTGCCGTCGTGTCCGAACTTCGCGTACGGGCCGGAGTGCCGCGGATCACGATCGTTCGCATAGACCACATGGCAGCTCGTACAACCCGACGAGCGGAAGTCGCCCGGGTTGTCGTTGGTTCCCATGAACCACATCAGAGGATCGTTCAAACGAGTCTTGTGGATATTGAGCACCGGCACAGCGATACGACCACCGGTGCCGGGGCCACGGTTCGACTGCTTGAAGTCCGGTCGACCTGGTTCTTCGAGGCGCTGAATCTGTCCCAAAGAATTCGGAATGCCCGTCTCCGGGAACAGATTGGTGATGTTTCGACCACCACGCTCAAAGGCACGAAAGATATCTGCGGGCGGGAGGTTCTCCCAGCGCGGCAAGGGATAAACTCGCTCGACGAGTTCGTGTCGATCGCGCTGTTCAGCCGTCGTCTTAGCCCCTTCCAGAATCGCAGCCACACCTTCTTTGGTGTAACTCTCGCCCAGAATGTAGTTCTTGAAAGGGAGCAACCCGTTGTTATAGGCAGCACCACCCCAGAACATCGTGGCCGTTGCCATCAAGCTACGCTTGGCATCGTGAATAGTGCGCGAGTGGCACGCTCCGCAGGCCGCGTCGGCGGCTCGATAGTCACCGGGGTTCACGAAACGAATGAACTCGTTTGCTTCCTTGTTCAAGAGTGCATACGTGCGTTCAGGATTGGCACTCGATGGGAAATGCCACGCTGACGGGTACTTCGGCAGCACGTGCGCTGCATCGCGCGCCTCAGCATACTTTTGATCCGATCGCTGCGTGTCACGATCATTCGCACCGATCCAACGAACATTTGCCGAACCACCATGACAATCGGTGCATCCCAATACGACACCGGGATTGGCGTGCATCGTCGGCTGATCGGTTTTGGTGTGACAGTCGTTACAACCGACGCTTTTTGCCGCAGCCTCATCTTGCGTCTGCTTGGCAGGCGCCGGCGGCGAAGCAACATACACCCGCTCGACAGGCTTTAGCCCCTCGGCCGAGGTTGCGATATCGACAGACCCCGGCAGCAACATGAGACCGGATAGCGTGAAGATGGCGGCAACGAGCTTTTTCATGAATTCGGTAATCAGTAGGTAAGTACGAGGTTGCCGAGCACGGCATAGGCCATGTCGTCTTCGAAGAGATCTCGGTAGCCCTCACCGGGCACCAAAGTGGCTACGGACAATCGTCCCACCACGTTTTGGATTGCGAGCGGACGCCAGATCACGGCAATCGAGGCGTCCAAGCCGATGTCTTTGTCGATGTCGCCCTGGGCACGCGCTACACGCAACGTCTCCGTATCGACGAACTGTAGCCAGTTAACGTTGGTGCTCACGCGGAGCGTCGGAGTCAGATCAAAGTCGGCACCGACACCGATCAGCTTCAAACCCGGATTGGCGAAGTTGGATTGACCAAATTCTTTTGAGGATCGCAGCGAATTCAGCAAACCGTTACGACCTGACAGGGTGACGCGCCCACCACCGATCAAGGGAACCGGCTCGCGTATCCAGAAGCTGGTGTCCGCACCGGCGAAGAGCGGGTTTTCGAAGATCGCATCAAAACCCTCGCCACGACCATCGAATGGATCCGAGTCAGCCGATCCCCACGCGAGCGAAGCGCGCGCGCGCACCCACGAGAAATCCTTTGACAGCTCTGCTGCGAAAAAACCGGCACGAATCTGCTGCGGTCGATCGACGAAGGTGCCTCGCTCAGCATCGCCGATGGCGTAATAAGCCGACGTAGTGAGATTCAGACTACCAATATGACCATCGCCGGAAAGACCCAAATACGTGACATCGTAGTCGCCCGAGCGTTCGACGCCGAGCGACACAGGACGCTGGATGATGCCGTTGTCGTCATACTGAATCTGCCCGCCCTCGCGGTTGCGATTGTGGATGACAGTGCCTTGCGTGAAAAACCCGAGTGTTGGCCAGTCTTGTACATAAAGATTGGCAGCAAAAACATCGTCGTCGCGAAATGAGGCGAGACCGCGCGAGAACACGTCGTTAAGACCGCTGTTGGTATCTTTGTCGAGTCGACGGAACCAGGCGAGATTGTATTGATAGCGATTGTTCGAACGAATGCCGAAGAGGCGCGCACCGAACATCGCATCGTTGAGCAAGAAGCCGCGAAAGTCCGACGTGAACGGCTGTATACCAACACGAATACTGTCGAAATCGAAGTTCGGCGATACGTTGCGCAAATGACGATCGACGAAGGCGGCCTGCAAACCAACGGCCGAGTCGTAGCGCACCTTCGACGCATCCGCAGGTGCGCGCAACAAACCGCGCTCATCCGCCGAGACTCGGGTGACGTTGAACGCGGGTGTGAAGCGAAACTCCCAATCGGGCGGCTTGAAGGTGGTGTTACCCTTGTAGAGCACGGTTTCGAGCGCAAAGGTCTGCGCCCAGATCTCCGTCTTCGGGCTTCCGAAAGTATTGAGCGAGTTGGGCCTTGCCGAGACAGGTCCGCCGACCGGCAAAGGGAACGAGCGCGGTTCGAAGACCGTATCCGAAATTCCGATGAAGGCGAGATACCAATCCTCCCCAAACATGGGGCGATCGCCCTTCAGTCGGTTATGACCATGATAAGGATCAAGCAGATTTTCTTTGATACCGATGGCTTCGACAATCCGCCAACGATCGGGGAAGCCTTGCAGCGACCCCATGTCTTCCATGGGAGCTGGCGAAATTTTCGTCGGATCACACGGCTCGGGTTCGTATGGAATGACCGGAATCGTCGGACTGCGACGACCCGACTCGGTCGGCTGCGAGGGGGAGCAAGGCTCATTCGCCAGCGCCGAGCCCATGAGGGCGCAGCTAGCGAGCACAGGCAACCAGGTGCGATCAAAGACCACTGCAAGGCTCCTGTTCGTTGGAATCCAAGAACGGCGCTTGCGGACAACTGACGTAGCGCAAGCGTGCGCCACTCGGAACCAATTGATCGGATCTGCGATTGGTGGGCGCGTTCTGCGGCGCAGCACCCGTCAAGCCCGAGCGAGCGACACCTAAGAACGCGACCATGTCGTCCTGATCGATACCATCACCAGAGACACCGATCGCGCCGATCAGTTGGTCGCCGCGATAAATCGGGACGGCGCCCGGAAAAATCTGGATGCCATTCGCCAAGCCTCGTGCCGCGCCATTCACGATGAAGCCGCGATCGAATCCGCTCACGCCACTACAATTTCGCGGCGTATCAGGCGTCAGACCGCGGACGAACGCAACGTGCTGAATGACGGCGTTATGCACGAGATCCATCTGCAAGCCGGTGTTAAGCGGACTCCACTGCCCCGGAGCACGCGACAGTGGGCCAAATGGGTTGCCATCAACCCCATCCGGGTAGTTCGGGCGGGCAAGGTTGCCAATCGCACGCGCGGAGAAGGCAGTCGCGCCATCCGCCAAAGCGTTTGGTAGCCCAAGGAAAACTCGCATGGTTGAGACGTACTGCGCCGGCGACTCTTCTCGCAGACGCACCAAAACTCGATCTAGGTATACAGCGGGCGGCAAGGCCGACAGACGTTCGGCTGCAGTGCGCGAAGATAAAAACGTTGCACCACGCGCCTTCTGAACGGCAACATCGATTCCGAACACAGGCGCATCGCGCGTCCGCACGAGACCCAAGATTTCGCCTTGTGAGTCGACTACCGTGATTGACACGCGCGCCGGCGTGTCGAGCGGGCGACGAATCTGAGCGCGACTTCGGTTGGCTACGCGTAAAGCGCTCGAGAGGATGGATCGAACCTCGGCAGCCGTCAGCGCTGCGGCGCCATCGGTTCCGGGTCGTGGGCGATAACGCTCGTTGCCCGCTGCATCCACCAACACGAATGCATCGAGACCAGCGAAGTCCTGACTATCAGCGCGAATACCGGAGCGCGCTTGTCCAAAAGCGGTGCCGGCACGAACCGGCGCATCGTTATAGCCCGGCACGGCCACCAACTGCCCCGCATTACCCAAAAGCGATGCAAATGCCGGCGGCGAATCGACTCGAGATCGCAGATCCTCGGATCGCGCATCACTGAAGCGCAAGGTTTTGCCATCGGCCGTGATGCGATCTGCCCGACGATCCTCCGGCGCCGACAACGAGCCAGCACCAGCTAACGCGACCGCCTCGTCGGTGTCGTTGTCGACATCAAGCACATTGCGATCGATGCCATAAACGGAATCGACGACAACACCGACACCACCAACGGGCGTACCGGATCGATACAGCGGAAAACCACCCGGATCGCCTGCGAGCCCTAGCGGAGATCGCTTCGGCCCCACGTCAGCCTCAGCTGGCGTGAAACGCGCCGACACATCAGAGCAAGGGAGCTGGCTGAACTGCACGCCAAACAGCGGTCCGCCTGGTGTTAGTAATTCACCCGGATTGAAGTGCGACTGAATGATTTGGCTGGCAGTTCGCGTGCTGAAGGCGTTGCCTTCGCTCGAGAGATAAGCGCCGGTGACCGCCTTGGCAATGGCAGCCATCGTTGCAGGAATCACTTCGACATTCTCGAGTCCGCCGCTCAGCGCCGATGCAGACACGTCACTCGTTCGCATCGTGACGTTCTCGAGTGCGCCCGACATACGGAACACTGCGAGCACGTTACCGACTCGATCGACCACCGCGATCGTTGCCTTGACGCCTCTCGCCTGCGCCTCCGCCACGCCGCGAGCGATGACCGCTTCGACATCCCCCGTCGAAAGAAACGAGCTGGCGTTGACACAACTGCCATCGCAAACCGGCGACCCTGACGAGCCTGTCGCGCTACCATTGACGCTCGAGCTTGAGGAGCCGGAACCGCCACCGCCACAGGATGTCACGAGCACGGCACACAGCGCCGTCAACCAAAGCCGTCTCATTCGCGTACCGCTGCCTGTCGAATCACTTTCTTCATGACGGGAACCCACAGGGGCTCTTGCTCATCGTGATAGACATGGCACGAGGCGCAAGGACTGGCGATTCGCACCTGGCCGCCCTCGGTTCCAGTCTCTCCGCCGTGACAGTCGCGGCAAACTTTGATCTGCGGCATCAGAACATCAGTGGCGAATTTCGAATCCGCAGCAGCATGACAAGTTTCGCAAGTCGCATCACCGGTCGCGTGTGCAGCATGATCGAAATGCGCCTTCGGCATGAACGTCTGCGTCAGTTTCACCGGCGCGACTTTCCATACTGGCTCAGCGCTCGTGCCTTCGCGAGTAACGGTATGACAATCCGCACACACTCTTCGCTCGAAGATATCAGCCGCGACCTGATTCGCACGCTGCTTTGCGGTCCCGAGCACACGAGCGCGCGCCGCAGCGCTTAAAGAAGCACCAGGCGGCGTTACGCCGTCAGCAGGCGCGAACGCATCGCTGTACCCACCCAGAAAGCGACGGCTGTAATGATCAACGAGTGTTTGCATGACGAGCTCAGGCTCACCGTGTGGCACCTTACGCTGCGGCTCTGCCGGATCGAACCCCAGGGTGTGGCATGAGCCGCAATGCTGCTCCATATTGATCGGCTTGAAGCTCGTGCCGCTCTCACTTGGCGTATGACAATCCGCGCACTCCATCACGACTTCACCCTGCGGAGCTTTGATGCCCTTCGGATCGAGGTGCGCTGCGTGCGTGAATTCGAGATTAGACTTTTCAACGAGCACTGAATCGCCGAGGCGGCTTCGCGTCACCTTCCAGTCTGGCGCAGTCAACAAGCTGACCTGAAAGTCCGGATGCTGCGAGACAAAATCCGTTACCGGCATCGCTTTTAGACCCGCGCCGTGATCTTGCGGCTGCGTGTGACAATCGGTACAGATTCGCGTATCGAGCTGAACAAGATTCGAAGGCTCGTCGTGCTCAACATGGCATGTCGTGCAGCGATCTGCCGTCATGCCAGCTGCAGCCGGATGATCAGCGGGCACATGCTGATGCAGCGTACTGGCGTGGCAATCGAGGCACTGTTCATTGCGAACGCGGCGGAACGGCTGCGCATGACACGCCTCACACTCAACCTCGAGATTACCGTGTGCCGAATGCAATGCCCCTGAGGTCCACTGCATATCGCTCGGCAGCACGCTTGCTCGCAGCCACGCAGCCGATGCATCTCCACCGCCTATGAAGAACCACGGCAGTATCAAACCTAGTAATAAAGTGACGGTGATACCGGCCCATGCCCACGGACGCTTGCGCCAACCCACTTGTTCGAGAGACGTGGCGAAGACAGGTAACGGCGCGTCATCGGCGACCGTGGCTTCTCGGGCGTCGTGCTCAACCGAAATCGCGGCATCAAAGTCCGCTGGCGCGTCGAGAACCTTGATGAGCATGGGCCCGAGGTTGACCTCGTCACCCACTCGCAAGGTCGCATCACGACAAAGCCGACCATTGACTTCCGCCTGCGCAGGCGGGAAACAAGACAACAGCAGTCCGGCATCGGATCGCGTGAATTTGGCGTGATGAAGGGCGATTCGTTGGTCGTTGCAATGAATATGTTGATCGGTGGCGCGCCCAAAGCCGATCACATCTGCGTCGACGACTCGATCGCGGGCGACTGCAACCCCCGTCGTACCAATCTCGAGTGTACGAATCAGAATACGCATCGATTCACCAATAGAGGAATACGCTGACGACGTGGGCGATCAGCGTGCCGATCAAAGCCAACGTCACGGGAACATGCACATACAACCAAATCTCGAGCCAGCCGCGGATCTGGGCGTCGCGACGTAATCGACGGAGCTGATTGCGGCGCGTGGCAACCACACTGAGAAGATCACCGATTCGTTTCGTCAGATCACCATCAGTACTGCGAGCAAGTTCATCACCGAGCCAATCGAGTAAGGCTGCCTGCTCTGAATTCGGAACCTGCTGCGAAGCTCCGCCAGCAGCAGGTAAGTTGATCGTCGAGAGATCGAGACCGCCTAAAATCGCTCGGGTACTACCACCGACACGAGTTCCCTCGCGGTTGGAGCGCAATACGTCGCCGAAACGACGGGGCATCTCATTGGCAACACGCAAAGCGCGCTGGTCGAGATCGTTGATCTCCTCAAGCAACACGTCGGGCTTGGTACCTGCTCGGTTGGACGACATCAACTGCGGATAGCGCAGGTAGACCACCATGCCGAAAATCCCGCTTCCGATCACGATCAACATCAGCGCATAGCAGAGCGTGTGCAGATTCCAGCCAAATTGAAAGCCAGTATGCAGCGTGGCCACCACGATGAGCGCCAAACCCAGATAAACGTGGGCGCTCGTCCAACCGCGTAGCGTACCGAGCGAGGATGAGTAACTACGCTTACGCACACCGAGCGCAGTCAACCAAAGAATGAGCGCAGCGCCAATGCCGCCTAAGGTATAGCCAAGCCAGGTGCCGCCATTAGGTGGCGAGAGCGGGTCGTGCCATGCATACGCGATGATCGACGAGACGCACAGCGCGACCGCGATTTTCAAATAGCGGCGCTTGGCATAATCGAGCATAGACTCGTGCATGGTCAGAACCTCGACGCTTCTTGCTGCACGAATGCCACGAACTCTTCAGGGCTGACGCGCAAGGCAGCGCCCGTCGGGCAGGCGCGCACGCAAGCGGGTCCGCCATCCTGGCCCTTGCACATATCGCACTTGACCGCTTTCTTCACCGCCTTGGGGGCGCCGTGACCATCATCATGGTGATGGTGGTGATGTTTACGTCCAAGCCCCTGCACTTCGCCAAATACATTCTCTTGCTTGCTGCCGAACATGAGCCACGAAGCCAGTGAGGGCTGCTCGGGCGGCGGCCCCGCCAACTGGATGACGCCGTATGGGCAATTACGCTCGCAATTACCGCAGCCGATGCAGTTGTCGCCGACAAAGACCTCGCCGTTCGGTGAGCGACGAATCGCGTCCGGCGGGCAGTCCTTCATGCAATGCGGGTCTTCGCAGTGCCGGCACGATGTCGGAACGTGAACATTGGCAAAGGTTGGCCCAGCAGCACGATCAAGACGCGAGGTGCCACCATGAGTCGCTGCGCAGGCACGTTCGCAATTGTCGCAACCGACACAAAGCGTCTCGTCGATCAGTAGCACGTCGGTTGCTTCGCCGAGGCCCTGTTTGAGCAGAAACGAAATCAATGCGCCTGCATTATCTTGACCCTGCAGGCGCGTGTTGCTCGCGATACGTTGTCGTACCGTCTCTTCGAGCTCTGATCTGAGCGCAGGATTTTTCTGCAGCAACTCCGCGAAAGTATCCGCATCGAGACTAATGGTCTCGGTAGCTACGGTGGCTCGAACCGTCGCGCTGCGACGGGTGTTGCCCATCAAACCCATTTCACCGACGTAGTTGCCGGCCGCGACGTAAGAGGTGACGATTTCTCGACCACCGACCGCGCGCAGCACTGCCAGCGACCCACTACGCACGAGATGCAGAGCATCTGCCTCGTCGCCTTCGCTGAATAAGACTTGCCCCGCTTTGTAGCGATTCATTTTCGATTTCGCAGCGATAGGCAGCAAATCTGCCGTCTTGGCCTGCGGCGCGAATCCACTCTGAATCGCACGAACGATGAAGGTCTGATCGATCACGGCGCGCGCGGCATCGACCGAGCTCAGCAGTTTCAATACGTCTCGTCGCGGCGTTTCGATCAGGACGCAGTCTTTGCCGGCAAGCACTGTTGCCGTGCGACGGCGCCCGGACAACAAACCCATCTCGCCAAAGAACTGGCCTGGCATCAGAGGAATGCGTTTTGCGGGATTGTTATCGTCGATCTGGATCTCTACACCGCCGTTGAAGATGGTGTAGAACGAATTGGTGTAATCGTTACGCTTGAAGACGACATCACCCGGGTTCAGCACGTGAATCGTGCTGCCGAGCAATAGCTCGCGGAACATCAGCGGATTCACCTCGGTGAACAAGGGGATGCGCTGCTGCATCGCCTGCAAGGTATCTGAAACCGAGCGATGTCCTGGAATTCCGGCAAACTTGGCTGCTAACAACGGTTCGTCAGCAGGCGCGACCGGATTACCGCGAATGAATTCAACGACTTCATAGCCTTGATTCATCGCCTGCTTGATCAGCGGATATCCGCCTAAGGCACCGATCACGTAGAGCCCCGGAACATTCGACTCGTACGATGTCGAGAGCACCGGAAGTGACGAGGGATCATTAGAGGGAAACTTGATCCCACAGGATTCGACGAACTTGCGCGGCGGCGTCGCACCAAGGCGCGCGATGATGCGATCGCACGGCAACTGCATGTCGCCCGTCGACGTATTCAAAGACAACAGATAGGGCTTTTCACCACCCGGTGTCTCACTCAAAGAGGCGCACTGCGTCGAATAAAGGCAGATCACCTTGCCAGCCTCGACTGTCTTCAAAATCAGCGCGAGGTTGCCGTCTTTGCAGCGCGAAAACTCGCCCGATCGATTGACGAGGTAGACGGTATTTTGCTTCGAGAGTGCCACGGCGTTCTCGATGGCCGCGTCACCCGCGCCGACCACAACGATCGTTTCACCCTTGTATTCGTCGGGATCATCGAGCGTGTACTGCACGCAGGGCAGACCATCACCCGGAACACCCAAGCGACGCGGATTGCCCTGCAGTCCGATACCGAGAATGACGTTCTCGGCGAGCACTTCACTTCCATCCTGCAATTTGAGGTGGAAGTCGCCTTTGGCGCCACTGATGCCGACGACTTCAGACCCGTAGCGAATATTGACCTTGTGCTCAGTGAGACCCTCGGCCCATTCGCCGAGGATCTTTTCGCGAGTACCGGCTTCGAAGCGCATCGGACTGCGCAGAGGCAGGATGTTGGGCTCAGCCATGACGTGCTTGCCCTTCTGGTACTTCTGAATGGTGTTCGAATGTGCTGCCGTTTGCTCGAGCAGCACATGCGATACACCAACCTCAGCCGCCCGGGCAGCTGCACTCAGCCCGCCCGGCCCAGACCCTACTACCGCAATCGCGACCTTCGTCGTCATCTCAACCGCCGTCTGCAAACTCCGGATAGAGCGTCATGCCACCGCAGACGAAAATCGTCTGACCGTTGACGTAATCGGAATCATCGGAGGCCAACCAAACGGCAGCCTTGCCGATATCAGACGGCTGACCAACACGACCGTACGGAATCAACTCGAGCAACTTCTCAAGCGCTTCGGGTGTCTCCCATGCCGGACGATTGATCGGCGTGGCGATGGCGCCCGGGCCGATGGAGTTGACGCGAATCTTCAGCGGCGCCACTTCCTGCGACAGACTCTGCATGAACAATTTCACGCCACCCTTCGAGGCCGCGTAGTTCACGTGACCCGCCCAAGGAATGACCTCGTGCACCGAAGACATGCAGATGATCTTGCCGGCAGCCGGTGATCCACCCGGCTGAACACCGCGCTTCATCATTTCGCGCACGGCGCGACGGCTGCAGAGGAACATACCCGTCAGGTTGACGTTGATGACCTTGTTCCACTGCGCCAGGGTCATATCGTGGAACGCCGCGTCTTGTTGCAGACCCGCGTTATTCACGAGAATGTCGACGCCGCCGAATTCCGCCATCATCTTGTCGAACATGGCTTCGACTTGCGCTTCGTCGGAAACGTCAGCCTGGACCGCGATCGCGCGTCCGCCAGCCGCTTCGATCGCCGCGATGACAGGGATGGTCCCCGCTGAATTGCCCGCGTAGTTCACGACAACGTCGGCACCGGCTTGGCCGAGCGCCATGGCAACACCGGCACCGATACCGGAACTCGCGCCCGTAACGAGCGCTTTCTGACCTTTCAAAGGTTGGTAAGACATGAGAAGTGACTCCTGCTGTCTGAGCAGCTAAATCAGTGGGAACGCCATTCGTCGATCAACGAGGCGACAAGGCCGGTCCAACCCGTTTGGTGGGATGCACCGAGACCCACGCCCGTATCGCCGTGGAAGTACTCGTGGAAAGTGAGGTAGTCGCGCCAGTGCGGATCCGACTGGAACTTTTCGATATTGCCGTACTCGGGTCGACGACCGTTCGCATCGCGCGCAAACACGGCGATCAATCGATTGGCATGCGTGCGGGCGATATCGTCGATCGTCCAAGTCTTGCCATAACGATCAGTGATCGTCAGATCGTTACCGTGAGCCTTGGCTAGCTTGCGCAGCGACTCGATCATGAGGAAAGCCGTCGGGAACCAAATCGGCCCACGCCAGTTCGAGTTGCCGCCCTTGATCTTGCAATCCGCCTCGCCCGGCTCGTAACCCACCTCGTTTCCGCCCAAGCGGAACGGATGAGCAAGATGCGCTCGCGAGAGACTGCGCAGACCGTAATCCGACATGAATTCTTCGGGATCGCACAGCCACTGCAGCATACGCTCGAGCTGCTGACGATCGACGATGGTCATCGCCAACGTCTCGCCTTCCGGATTGGGAATCCGCGAAATGCAGCGCCCGACGAGCTCGGAGCGATTGTTCATGAACCAGTCGAGGTTCGAGCTGAACTCCGGGAACTGTTTCAGCCAATCGGTCTCGAGACGCTCCACGGCATACATCGGAATGAGCCCGACCATGGAGCGAACACGGATCTTCTCGTAGTGACCGTCTGGATAACGCAGCACGTCGTAGAAGAAGCCATCGGTGTCGTCCCACAGATCGTGATCACGTCCACCCTGACGCTTCATCGCCGCACCGATGTAGACATAGTGCTGGAAGAACTTCGTCGCGAGGCTCTCGTAGGTCTTGTTCTCTTTTGCGAGCTCGAGCGCGATGCGCATCATGTTGAGACAGAACAGACCCATCCAACCGGTCGCATCGGACTGCTCCAACACCGCGCCGCCTGGCAGCTTCTCGGAGCGATCGAACAACGTGATGTTATCGAGCCCCAGGAATCCACCTTCGAACACGTTATTGCCGCGACTATCGACCTTGTTGATCCACCAGGCGAAGTTGATCAGCAACTTGTGGAAGCAGCGTTCGAGAAAGGCTCGATCCGCCGTGCCGGAACGAATGCGATCCATGTTGTAGACGCGCCAGACCGCCCACGGATGGACCGGCGGATTCAGATCGGAGAATTCCCACTCGTATGCGGGAATTTGTCCGTTCGGATGCTGGAACTGCTCGAACAACATCAACCAAAGTTGCTGTTTGGCGAAATCTGGATCGATGATCGCGATTGCCACGGTGTGGAATGCAAGGTCCCACGCGGCGAACCACGGGTATTCCCATTTGTCAGGCATCGACAGCACGCGCATCGAGTTCAGATGGCGCCAATGCTGATTGCGAATGTGATTGCGCGACTCAGGCGGCGGCAGATTCGGGTTGTCACCCTTCAACCACTGTTCGACGTCGAAAATGTAGTTCTGCTTCGACCACATCATGCCGGCAAAGGCCTGGCGCTGAATGCGGCACTCGTCCTCTGTCGCGCCCTTCGGATGGATGGTCTGATAGAACTCATCCGCCTCACGCCGCGCGCGAGTGATCACCGAGTCGACATCGCTCAGTGACGCATTGCCGTCATCGGACAAACGGAAATGGAACACCACGGAACCGCGTGCCGGGACGACACGACGATAGTGAATGCCGGCTTTCGTGCCTTCCTGATCGTGGTTAGTGGCGGCCGTTTCACCGTGAATGATGTGACGATGAAACGCATCTTTGTAGAAACGTCGGCCGTTCTCCGGCATGACACCGTACAAACGCTCGACGTTCGATTCGTTATCGGTGAAGAGTGCGTCGCCTTCAGCCTCGGCTGACAGGTAGCGCTTACCGAGCTGATATTTGAACGGCAGATTGGTGAGGCCATCAGCTTCACTATCATCGGCAACCAGGCGAACTTGCTTGCCGCGCTTGGCGCCGAGTTTGATGTTGGGCGGACGTTTCTTGTTCGCGCCCCAGCCCCAGATATTGCGGAACCACAGTTGCGGAATCAGGTGGATTTCCGAGTCGTCAGGCCCGCGATTGCAAACTTCAACTCGAACACAGAGATCTTCTGGACCTTCTTTCGCGTACTCGACGAAGACGTCAAAGTAGCGATCTTCATCAAAGGTACCGGTATCGAGCAACTCGAACTCCGGTCCGCGACCCTGTCGACTTGCGTTCTCTCGAACCAACCACTCGTACGGGTACTCGGCTTGCGGGTACTTGTACAAGTACTTCATGTAGCTATGAGTCGGAGTACTGTCGATGTAGAAGTAGTACTCCTTGAGATCTTCACCGTGATTACCTTCGGCTGGGATCAAACCGAACGGGCGCTCCTTCAAGATGGGGTCGCGGCCGTTCCACAGCGCCAAAGAAAAGCACAGCAACTGGTACTGATCGGACACTCCAGCGAGACCATCTTCGCCCCAGCGGTAGGCCTTGCTACGCGACATGTCGTGAGTTAGGTGATTCCAAGCAGCGCCGTTGACGCTGTAGTCCTCACGTACCGTTCCCCAGGAACGCTCGCTTAGGTATGGCCCCCAGCGATACCACGGCGAACCGCCACGGGCTTGTGACAGCCGCTCATGCTCGGCCGTCTGCTTGGCTTTACCCATTTCAACCCCCCAATCAGAACGTCGCGCCAGCTCTTGTCGGCTGGTCATTCGTCGTTGTTGTTGTTACCGCGGAGCCAGTAGACCCTGCGTCTGTCCATCCAGAATGGATCGTTCCCGAAATGAAAACAAGCGGGGGCACGTTAAGTTCTGATGACGAAAGTGCGCGACGAGTATTTTTAGATTGAGTCTTGCAATCAAAGCGTGTGTCGCTGATCCGCTTGGTGCAACCGACCTGCCAGCTGTTTCATCAGTCGTAGCGCTTCATCGGGATGCGCACCAATGAGGTGCTCAAAATTCTCTCGGGTCATCGGCTCGACCTCGAGATCCGCCACGGCAACAACGGATGCCGAGCGCGGCAAGTTGAGCAGCAAGCCCATCTCACCGACCCAATCGCCAGGGCCAAGTTGAGCGATTACCGCGTAATTCCCGTCTTTTTGCGCTTTTCGCACCTCCGCCTGACCGCGACGGATCACATAAGCGCGATCCGACGCAGCACCCTCTTGCACCAATACGGTGCCTGCCGGGATCTGTCGGTAGCCGCATCCTTCGAAGAGACAAGGATATTGATCCGTGTGATGCAACTTGGCACAACCCGTCGCCGTCTTCTCACCACCAATGCCGCGATACACCGCTACCGCCAGCACGGCACCCGCCATCGGACCCACGAAGTACAACCACAGGTGATCAAACATCCCCATGAGCGCAGCCGGCGCGAGACTTCTCGCCGGATTCAAACTCGTTCCGGAGATCGGCGCCTCGATCATCACCAACACCGCGATCAACACCCCCGCTAGATAGGGTGTATAGCGCGCAACGGAGCGTCGATCGACCGCCCAAAACACCAGAAATATCAATGAGAAAGTAATAATCAGCTCGGCTGCCAACGCGACAGTCGCAGAGTAGCCAGCGCCCGGTGTCGTCATGCCGAGATTCACGGTCGCGGCAGCCTCACCTGCAACAGCGCCGACAACCAGAACGCCGAGCACGGCACCGAAGGTTTGCGCGAACGCATACATCGCCGCGTCCGTATGGGTGATCTTGCCGCGCAACCAAAATGCGAAGGTCATCGCAGGATTGAGATGCCCACCACTACGCTGACCCAACGGTGACAACACCACTATGGTGCCGCCACCAGCGAATAGGATGCCGGTCGCCAATCGACGCCACGGCTCGGAGGGGATGAGCTCAGTCATCACGCTGCCCTCGGACCACATGAACACGACCGCACCGATACCGATCGTCATCATGATCGCCGTACCGAAAAACTCACTCAGATACTCGGACCAATTCAGCTTCATCGCATTGTCATCCTCAGAGCAACAGACCCCGTTGAAGAATCCGCCGGGATATGGCCTCCTAGCATCGCTCCAAAATAGATTAATTCAACTAGAAAGATGGAGCGGAGGGTTTTCCAGTGATTCGCAACGATGTCGTGGCCAGCCTCGATCTGCCGCGCCGCGCCGCCGCGATCGTGCTCGCCGGTGGTCGGGGCAGTCGACTGCTCGACCTCACTGCCAAACGCTCCAAGCCAGCCGTCCACTTCGGCGGCAAATTCCGAATCATCGACTTCGCGCTGTCAAACGCCGTCAATTCCGGCGTTAGGCGCATCGCGGTACTCACTCAGTACACGAGTCATAGTCTTATCAGGCACATCCAGATGGCCTGGGGCTTCTTACGTGGCGAGCTCAATGAATTCGTGCAGGTTCTGCCTGCCAATCAAAGAATGGGCAGCGATGTCTGGTATCAAGGAACGGCTGACGCTGTTCATCAAAATCAGGAAGTGATCAAAAGTTTCAATTGTGACTACACCATAATCCTAGCTGGCGATCACATCTACAAAATGAACTATGCGATCGCGCTGGCGCATCACGTTGAACATGGACGTGGATGCACAGTCGCTTGTGTCGAGGTCCCTAAAGAACAAGCCTCTGGATTTGGGATTCTCCATGCGAGCGACGATGACGTGGTCACCGATTTTGTCGAGAAGCCGCACGACCCACCAACATTGCCGAACTCCCCTGATCGCGCGCTGGCTTCGATGGGTATCTATATTTTTGATACCGCATTCCTGCTCAGCGAGCTTGAGCGTGATGCGATGGATCCTGCGTCGACTCACGACTTCGGTCGCGACCTGATTCCCAGACTCGTTCGCGAAGGCCGGGTGGTAGCGCATCGCTTTGAGAGCAGCGCAGTCAATCGCAGCACGGATGCTGAACCGTATTGGCGTGACGTCGGCACGCTCGATTCTTATTGGGACGCCAACATTGATCTAACGGCTACCGTCCCCTTGCTGAATTTATACGATGACCGATGGCCTATCTGGACTTATCAGCCACAGTTACCGCCAGCCAAATTCGTACATAACTCGGACGAGCGCCGCGGTGTCGCGATCGAATCGCTGGTCTCCGGCGGATGCATCGTTTCAGGCACGGTTGAGCGCTCGCTGCTGTTCTCGGGTGTTCGCGTACACTCCAATGCCATCGTCGAACTTGGCGTCGTGCTACCCGGCGCGCAGATTGGTCGCGGCGCTCGCCTGCATAAGGTCGTCGTCGACCGGGACTGCCAAGTGCCGCCCGAACTCGTGGTCGGTGAAGACCCGGAGCACGATGCCCGACGCTTTGTACGCAACGACAACGGCGTCACCTTGATTACACAATCGATGATTGATCGCATTGACTCATGACTCGCGTACTCCACGCCACGACTGAATTGTTCCCGTGGGTGAAAACCGGCGGTCTTGCGGACGTCACTGCGGCCCTGCCAGAGGCGCTCGCCCAAATCGGTGTCGACGCACGCACCGTTGTTCCTGGATTTCCGGCAATCACGAGCGCATTAGAAAACGCCAGTCCAGTGTACGAAGCTGCCGGCCTCTTCGGCACGGCGTGGATGCGCGTCTTGTATGGTTTTCTTCCGGGCCGCAAGACCTCCGTTTATGTAATTGATGCACCTGCGCTGTTCCAACGCCCCGGCAATCCTTACTCACACCCGCACGGCGGCGACTGGAACGACAATCTGCTGCGCTTCGCCATGCTGGGCTGGGTAGCGGCCAAGCTCGCCGCCGGCGAGCTGGATCGGCAATGGCGACCCGATGTACTGCATATTCACGATTGGCACCCGGCACTTGCTCACGCCTATCTCACTGAAACATGGCCGCCCGTCAAAACCGTCTTTACGATCCACAACATCGACTATCCGGGCCGATTCCCCCCTCATGACTATGGGCGACTCGGACTCGCGCATTGGCTGGCAGCACCGTATGGCCCACTCGAATTCTTTGGCGATCTGTGTTTTCTGAAGGCAGGCATGCTGCTTGCCCATCGCGTCACGACGGTCAGCCCGACTTATGCAGAAGAAATCAGTTGCGGAAAGCATGGCGGCGGTCTTGATGCAGTCGTTCGCTCGCGTGAGGACCGGTTAGTTGGCATTCTCAATGGTGTTGACTACGGGACATGGGATCCGCGTCACGATACGTATCTTCCCGCCACTTATTATCAAGACGACTTGACGGGCAAAATCGTCTGCCAAGCGAGACTTCGTCAACATTTTTCGCTGGCGGATGACAACACAGGACCCGTCTTCATCGTTGTCAGTCGACTGAACTGGCAAAAAGGTCTCGATATGGTCGTAGATGCGACAGAGGCTCTCGTCGCAGCGGGGGCCCAACTCGTGGTGGTCGGGAGCGGTGATGGTCACTTGGAATGGCAGTTCCGACAACTTCAGCAGCGCTTCCCGAGACAGGTCGGTGTCCATATCGGCTATTCCGAGCCGCTCGCCCACTTGTCCATGGCGGGTGGCGATGCCTTGCTGATGCCCTCGCGTCATGAACCTTGCGGCCTGACTCAGCTTTACGCCAAACGCTATGGGACCTTGCCGGTCGTCCAATCCGTCGGCGGCTTAGCCGATACGGTCGATCATCACTCCGGCTTCACGTTCGACGAGCACTTCACGTCTTTGTCGGATGTTGTTCAACATGTCGTCCACGTGCATCGCGATAAGACTCGCTGGCGCCAAATGATGATGACGGCAATGAATCAAAACTTCGGCTGGGAAAGCTCAGCGTACGAATATCTGCGCCTGTATCGAGAACTGCAAGGATAAATCTGCTGACATGGAATCGACGTCGACTACACCCACCGAGCAAGTCAATGCAGAACTGTCGTCACTGCGGGCGATCCATCTGCAACTGCAAGATACGGTTGCGAGCTTGCGCGCCGAACTCGAAAACGCAGCAGCAGTTGGGCGCGCGAACGTGCAAGCGACCGAGACGCACTTCGCAAATCAAATCGCGGAGCTTCGTAAGACGATCGACAGTCTGCGACGCAACCTTGAAGAAACCGCTGCGCAAGGTCGCGCGGAAACCCAGGCTGAGAAAGCGCGCGGCGCCGCGGAAGCCAAGCAGTTGCGCGACACCATCGATTCGATGCGCATCGAAATGGATGGCCTGCGAGTGGCCCATCAAGCGGCCTTGACGCGGCAGGAGTCGGGCTTCTCGCTGGAACGAACTCACCTAATGGAGCAGGTCAAGCTGCTCCGACTCGAACTGGAAAAACGCAAGTGAACACCGAAACCCAAAAACGCAAATCGACGCGCAAGAAAAAGCTCTCCAAGTCAGTCGCATTGCGGCGGGCCGAGACGCTGCTTGAAGTCTCCGCGCGTTGTGCCGCTGCCAACGACCTCGTTAGCGTATTGCGTACGTTGGTGGATATCACCGCGCGAGCACTCGACTGCGATCGCGGTACGTTGTTCCTGAATGACTCGGAAACCGGCGAATTGTACTCCCGAGTGGCACAGGGCGACCTGGTCCGAGAAATTCGCATACTGAATACTTCTGGATTCGCTGGGCACGTTTTCCAGACAGGCGAGCCGGTGATCACCCACGACCCTTACTCGGACCCACGGTTCAATCGCCAAGTCGATGACTGGACCGGCTACAAGACGCGCAACATCATCTGCGTGCCGATTCGGCTTGCCTCAGGCGACGTCATCGGCGCTATGCAATGCTTGAACAAGAACACGGGGTCGTTCACCGAAGATGACCTCGAGCTGCTGCAAGACATGACCTCGCAAGCCGCCATTGCACTCAGCAGCCTTCACTTCATCGAACGTACCGAGAAGCTCCGTCAGAAGGAGATGAAGTTCATTGGTCTGGTTTCCGAGATCAATCAAGAATTTGATCTATCCCGTCTATTGCAGCGGGTCGTGGCAGAGACAACCAAGATGCTGCGTGCTGAGCGTGCAACGATCTTCATGCACGACGCGACCACCAAGACGCTCTTCTCTCGCGTCTCGGCCGGTGGCGAGATCGCCGAGATACGGTTTCCATCTCATCTGGGCATTGCTGGAGAGGTCTTTACGAGCGGTCAGTCTCTCAATATTCCTCACGCCTACGCCGATCTGCGCTTCAACCCTTCTTTCGACCGACAGACTGGCTTTTTCACACGCTCAATCTTGTGCGCTCCAATTCTGAATAAACATGGTGTGATCATCGGCGTTACCCAGGTTCTCAACAAAGAGACCGGTGTCTTCACGCAAGAAGACGAGCAACGCCTGAAGGCTTTCACGGCGCAGGTTGCCATCGCACTCGAGAATTCGAAGCTGTTCGACGACGTTCAACGAGTCAAGAGTTACAACGACAGCATCTTGCAAAGCATGTCCAATGGCGTGATCACGCTGGATGCGGCTGGCAAGATCGTGACGTGTAACTCCGCCGGGCTGAAGATATGGGACGCCAAAAGCAACGCGGTCATTGGTAAGCCCCTTGCCGAATTGCTGGGTGAGAGTAGCGGATGGCTTAACGACAGCATCGCTTCCGCCAAGGAAACGGGCGAGAGCGGTTACTTCCCCGATGCACAATTGACGCTAGGCGGCGTCGAAAGATCAGTCAACGCGAGCGTCATGCCGCTTCGTGCAGCAGACAACGACAAAGAACTTGGCGCCATGCTGATGTTCGAGGACATCAGCTCTGAAAAGCGCATGAAGTCGACTATGTCTCGCTACATGGATCCGGCTATCGCCGCCCAGATGCTCGAGGGCGGCGGCTCCGACCTACTCGGTGGTGCCAACAAAGAAGCCACCATTATGTTTACCGACGTGCGCGGCTTCACGACGATCACCGAGGAGTATGGCGCTCAGGGTACCGTCTCGTTCCTCAATGAGTACTTCACTCTGATGGTCGAGTGCATCAACCGCCAAGGTGGCATGCTCGACAAGTTCATTGGCGATGCCATCATGGCGTGCTTCGGTCTGCCAGCTCCACATGAGGATGACCCCGACCGCGCGATGAAAGCGGCCATCTCCATGATTCGTGAAATGTGGGACTGGAATGCGATCCGTCGCGAGAAAGGACTGAAAACGGTGGATATGGGGATCGGTTTGAATACCGACACTGTCGTCTCAGGCAACATCGGTTCACCTAAACGCATGGACTATACCGTCATAGGCGATGGCGTGAATCTAGCTGCCCGGCTCGAGAGCGCGTGCAAAGCATATTCGGCACATATTCTGGCCAGCGAATCGACTATCCTGAAATTAAAGGGCACCTATCGATACCGCGACATCGATCTCGTAGTCGTCAAAGGAAAAACCCAGCCGGTGCGCGTTTATGAGGTCTTGGATTATCACGACAACAAGACTTTCCCGAACATGATCGATGTGATTACGCGCTTTGGTGACGCCATGCAGGCATACCGTGCAGGAAATTGGGATAAAGCCAAAGCAGGCTTCGAGCTCTGCTTAAAGCTGAACCCGGAAGACCATTTGTCACAGACTTATATCGATCGCTGCCATTATCTCGAGGCGCATCCGCCAGCTGGGGAGTGGAACGGCGTTTGGGTGATGAAAGAGAAATGAGTGAATCACTGACCTGCCGACCGTTGCTGCGCTGGGCGCTCGGCCACCTCGCGCCGCAATGTAGTGCGGCATATCTGGAAACACTGACAGCGCTTATCGATCGCTCGATGAACTTGCCGA
Organism: uncultured Pseudomonadota bacterium; assembly: GCA_903910215.1. Lineage (GTDB taxonomy): Bacteria > Pseudomonadota > Gammaproteobacteria > Steroidobacterales > Steroidobacteraceae > UBA964. Next base: position 5,372 of record CAIVYV010000318.1, on the reverse strand, counting down.
CGCGCCACTACCATGATCTCGCGCATGCGTTGATGGTAGCCGAGTCAAATGACCCTCTCGACGCCTTGATCGGGTTGTTCCACGACATCGTCCAGGCAGGCGTCGACGGCGGTTTGCCGCCGGATAGCGAGCACTATCTTGCTGGCCTAGTGGACAGAAACGCTAGCGGTGAATTCAAGTTGCTCGGCTCCGCAGAAGCCCTGCAGGATCCCGTGTTCGATATCGTCAAGCGCTGCTTCGGCTTCTCGGACACTCAAACCTTGTCGCCATTCGCAGGACAGAATGAATTTTTGAGCGCGCTCGTCGCCTGCAAGGCCTTGCACGAGGTGTTGGATGCCGAACATCTGGCGGCCGTTTCGCTCGGAATAGAAGCCACCGTTCCATTCCGCAAAGATCCGCACTTGCTGGCAGCTGCTTATATTTCGGCGCTGATGGATATCAATCATCGTCATCAATCGCAGATTGGCGAGTCGGATATGCGATCGCATATTCGCCGAGCGGTTCGCATTGCCAATCGGGACGTCCGCAGTTTCGGCGAGTCGGATTTGATCGCCTTCCTAGATGATACCTGGGGGTTGATGTACGAGTCATCGATCGAGTTGCGAGTCGGCGGATCGATCGGCGTCACGAGTTACCGTCAGACACTGCAGAAAATGACCCGATTCTTGTCGTCGCTCGCAGCACCGGTGATTTTCCGGCAGTACGACGGCGAGCCGATTCAGTCAGACCACCAACATCGACTCGAGGCGACGGCACGTAATCTCGAGGTCATCGCGGACGTCATGCATGCGAAGCTGCTGGCAACTTCTTTGATTGAATCTGCCGATAGCTTCGGATGCCGCTCGTTCATGCCTGCGCGTCTGAAGTCTGCGCTGCGTATGACGGCGACAGCCAGCGGCATGTCTGCTCTCGATGTATTGGCCGCAGGCTCAACCGGCAAGGTCGAGTTCGACGTGCGGCAATCGCCCCTGTCTCACAAGCTGTTGCAGCAACTGCATCGAAACGAAATCCGCGCTCATATCAACGCCATTGATCTCGCCTCACCAGTCAGCAATCGTCTGATCGAACAGTTCCCGACTGACATTCAGTCGCGCGCGCGCGAGCTTGCGCGAGCGATGTTGCTCTAACGTCGGTAGCCGCCTGCGCGCTTGGCTTTCTCCGAGTCCGGTGGTGGCTTCAACGGTGCGAAACCAGGCTCGCCAACTTCGCAAATTTCGACCGGGTCCTCGACGCCTTTGACCTCATACAGGCCATGATTGCGCCACTCGATATCGGGGATACCATCGATTTCGTATCCGTTAAGCATCTGGAAAGCGTTTTCATAAGCAAATCGCGACATCAGGATTTGCTTTCCTTGCGCAAGCGACATGATGCGCGCAGCCGTGTCGACTTGAATGCCGTTGAAGTCAAATGTCTTGCCAGCCACCTTGGCGTTATCTGCGTAGACCTCGCCGACGTGAATCCCGACACGGTCCTGAATGTTCGTGCCCTCTGCCTCGTTCATGTCCTCGACGCGGCTCTGCATTCGCAGGGCAAAGGTCACGGCCTCCGACGGTGTGGCGAAGGCAATGAAGAACGAGTCACCTGACGTCGAAACCTCCTCGCCTGTCGCGGTCGACGCAAGGATACTTCGCACGAGATCGTGATGCTGCCGAACGAGTTGCATGGCTTGCGCATCACCGTACTCCTGCTTGAGCTTGGTGGAACCTACGAGATCGGTGAAGAGCATCGTCACGACCCGGTTGCTCGTCGCTTTGCGCGCACCGGCGTGAATTCCGGGCATCGAGCGATGCTCATCCGCGGCCGCATGACTCGGAGCAGCTTGGGGGACGCGTGCAGCCGGTGCCGGCGACGGCGCTTGAGTCGCTGCCGGCGCAGCACCAAATGGATCGAGCGCGACCTGAGCCAATAGCCCGGCGATGGCGGGCGAAGACACCTTCTTATTGAGATTCGAGCGCACCACCGTCATGTTCAAAACTTTCGACAAGACACCGTGGTAACGACTATCGGCGAGATAGCCAAGACCACTTGGGCCCTGCCAAACCACCACCACCTCGCCGTTGAGCCCGAAGCCGTGACAGATTTCGCCCATTTGCTTCAGTAAGTTTTGCTGATCGGCAGCGGCAACACTCGCCATCAGCGGCGAGAACGGCACAAAGACGAACTCGTTCCCCTGGATGCGTACGTGGGCGACTTGTACGGAATTCATGACGGACCCCCTCTTGAGCGGATGCGGACAGGCCCATTGATCATGGGACGGTGCCGGCTCACTCCATTATGAATACAATCGAGTCGAAAAAAACGGGTCTGCTGATTTGTGCCGCTCGTCGCGAGGGAGTCCACTTGATCAAAATCGATGAAACTTTATTGCGCGTCATCAGCGCGGTGCCGGTATTCGCCGGTATCGGTCGATTGGAGCTAATCGCCCTGCTGGCAAACGCCAGTCGAGTCGAGCGTAGTGTCGATCAAGCGTTCTTCGATGAGGGGGATGAGGGGCAGACATTCTTCGTATTCATCACTGGCAGCGCCGTCATCGAAAAGCGTACCGAGGCGGGTTGGCGGGGTATCTCGGACCTGCGCCCCGGCGACACGTTCGGGGAAATGGCCATCGTGGATGGCGGCAAACGATCCGCGCGGGTTCGGGCAACCTCGAATGCAATCGCGCTCATGTTTCAGAAAAGTGACATTGACCTGTCTCTGGAAGCCGCCATCGTGATTTATCGCAATATTGCTCGGATCTTGTCGAAGCGTTTGCGCCACTACAACGAAAAGCTCTAGCGCCGTCATCAAAATAGAATCTCGTTCCGGATAGAATGGCGATATGCCTTCGGAATACTTTGGTTCGATACTCGAACAACGTCTGTCGCGGCGCAGCTTCGTGGTGGGTACTAGCCTAGCTACCGCCTTCACAACTCTGCCAACTCTCTCGCTTGCCGCGCAGCCAGCGACACCAGTCCAGAAAGCGGTGACAACTGCGATCGAGCCCACCCGAGCCGACACGCTAACCTTGGCTGCGGGCTTACGAAGCGATCTTCTGATTCGAGCCGGCGACGCCTTGTTCAAAAATGTAGCGCCCATCGACGGCAAAGCTATGCAATCGCTGGCTTGGCTCACCCCAGAAGCGGGCAAGCGTCAAGAAATGCTCTTTGGCACGAACAACGATGCCCTGGCTTTTTTCCCGACCGGCAGCAGCGGTACCGCAGGCGTGCTTTGCGTCAACCATGAATACGTCATGGCCGACCTGTCCTTCGCTCACTGGCCGAAAGCAGGGCCAAACCGCGCCGAAGAACGACAAATCTGGATCAAAAGCCGCCCGCAGGCCGTCGCTTGGATGCAGGCCGCCCACGGGGTCAGCGTCGTCCAGCTAGAAAAAGCCCCGCACGGCTGGCGAACCGTCATCGATGGGCCACTAACCAGGCGAATCACAGCCAATACTCCGATGGAGATACGCGGCCCGGCCAGAGGCCACGAGCTCATGCGCACGAATGCCGATCCTAGCGGTACCGTGGCATTGGGCACCTTCGCCAACTGTGCCGGTGGCAAGACTCCTTGGGGCACTTATCTGACTGCAGAAGAAAATATCCAGGATTATTTTGGCTCGGCCAAATCATGGACTGAAAACACCAAAGATGATGCGACCATTGAGGCGCACCGGCGTTGGCCGCTACGGGAGCGCTCAGCCTATGGTTGGGATCTCATCGACTCTCGCTTCGATGTGCGCCAAGAACCCCGCGAAGCGCTGCGCCACGGCTGGATTGTCGAAATCGATCCACAACAGCCGACCGCACCGCCAAAGAAACGCACGGCGCTCGGACGCTTCTGTCACGAGGGCGCCAACACGATTCTCGCTCAAGATGGCCGTGTCGCAGCCTACATGGGTGATGACGCCAAGTTCGAGTACGTTTATAAATTCGTCAGTCGCGATCGCTACAACCCGCGCGATCGAGCTGCGAATCTCGATCTGCTCGATCATGGCACCTTATACGTTGCCCGCTTCGACGCCTCGGGCCGAGGAGTATGGTTGCCGCTGGTGCACGATGAGAATGGGCCGCTGAACTCACGTAACGGTTTCTCGAGTCAGGCCGAGGTGGTGATCAAATGTCGTGCGGCTGCCGATCTGCTCGGCGCAACCCCGATGGATCGTCCCGAGGACGTCGAGCCCAGTCCGATCACAGGTCGTGTCTATATGGCTCTGACCAAGAACGACGAGCGCCAAACGGCGAACAAACTTTTTAATGGCCGCAACGTCGATTTCGGACCGAATGCTGCTAATCCACGGCCACAAAACGACTTTGGTCACATCGTCGAACTAATCGAAGATGATTCAGACGCGGCTAGCACGCGATTCACTTGGAACCTCTTCCTTCTCGCTGGCGATCCGCGTAATACCCAAGCGAAGTTTCTTACCGATGCAGATGCTCTCGCTGCCGGCTCACTGGCCCGCGAAGACCTCTATTACGCAGGCTTCGCCGATCGATCCAAAGTCAGCCCCATCGCGTGCCCAGACAATCTGGGCTTCGATCCGACCGGACGCCTGTGGGTGGTGACGGACGCCGACACAGGCCTGATTGGAAACAACGGGTGCTACGTGGTTCCCACCAACGGGCCCGAGCGCGGCTATCTGCGACAGGTCGTCAGCGCCCCGGTGGGCGCCGAAATTTGCGGCTGTGAATTCACGCCCGATGGACGAACCTTATTTCTCGCCATCCAGCATCCGGGCGAAGGCGGTTCCGTCGATGCGCCGGTCAGTCATTGGCCAGATGGCAACGGCCTGCCCGCTCGGTCGGCGGTCGTCGCGATCAGTCGAGAGGACGGAAGCCCGCTGTAAGCCGGGATCGATGGCCGTACAATCGGCTGCATGAACATCCCAAACCAGCAGAACCAGTACCAACTCTTCAAACAAGCACAGGGTTTTAGCCTCAACCTCATCGAGGGTGCCGCGGTGAGAGCGCCTGGCCCGAAGGAAGTGCTCGTTCGAGTGAGAGCATCGTCGCTGAATCGCCGCGACATCATGGTGCTGCGCGGTTGGTATCCGGTCGGTGATCGTTCAACCGTCATACCGCTGTCAGACGGGGCTGGCGAAATCGTCGCGGTTGGCGCAGGCGTCACCCGTGTCAAGATCGGTGATCGCGTCGTCGCGCAGTTTTTTCAAACGTGGTTGAACGGCAGACCCACCGCCTCGACGGGAGCCTCGGCTCTCGGTGGTGCGCAAGACGGCATGTTGTCGGAATACGTCACGCTCAATGAAGACGGTGTGCTGCACTTCCCCGAAAATCTGTCGTTTGAGGAAGCAGCGACACTGCCTTGCGCGGCTCTCACCGCATGGAACGGACTCGTCACGCGTGGCGGTCTTCGTACAGGCGACCACATTT
>CAIVYV010000317.1 GCA_903910215.1 uncultured Pseudomonadota bacterium | reverse complement strand
TGACGGCGGTGTTCTTCCTCGGCGGTTGGCTGAGCCCCTTCGAGGGCTTGTTCGGTGCGTCGCATCCACTCGGTGAGCCGGGGTTCCATTGGCTGTTCGCCAAGCTCTTTTTCTTCCTGACCTGTTTCATGTGGTATCGCGCCACTTTCCCCCGTTATCGCTATGACCAAATCATGCGTCTCGGTTGGAAGGTTCTCATTCCGGTCACGCTCGTATGGATCGTCGTGCTCGGGGTGATGGTGCACTTGCAGGTCGGCCCCTGGGCCGAGTGACAGTCAACGGACACAATTTCATGGCTCTTCACAGCATCGTCAAAACTTTCCTGCTCACCGAACTGCTTACGGGTTTGTCGGTGACGGCGCGGACGCTCTTTCGCAAGAAGGTCACGGTCAACTATCCGGAAGAGAAAACGCCACAGTCGCCGCGCTTCCGCGGTTTGCACGCGCTGCGTCGTTATTCCAACGGCGAAGAGCGTTGCATCGCCTGCAAGCTGTGCGAGGCCGTTTGTCCCGCGCTCGCGATCACTATCGAGTCGGACGTGGCTGCCGACGGTACCCGGCGCACGACTCGCTACGACATCGATCTATTCAAGTGCATCTACTGCGGTTTCTGCGAAGAGGCCTGTCCGGTCGATGCCATCGTCGAGACGCGCATTCACGAGTACCACATGGAAAATCGTGGCGAGAACATCATGACCAAAGACAAGCTGCTCGCCGTGGGTGAGCGCTATGCCGCGCTGATCGATGCGGACAAAGCCGCCGACGCGCGCTATCGCTAACCGGGAGACGACAGGGTGTTGGTTCAACTGCTTTTCTACGGATTCTCGGCCATCCTCATCGCGGCAGCGCTCGGGGTGATCGTCGCGCGCAACCCCGTCTATTCGGCTTTGTCGCTCGTGCTCGCCTTCTTTACGAGCGCCGCACTTTGGCTGCTGATCGAAGCGGAGTTCCTCGCCATCGTGCTGGTGCTCGTTTATGTCGGCGCGGTGATGGTGCTCTTTCTGTTCGTTGTCATGATGCTCGACATCAACGTCGAGGAAGTTAAACGCGGCTTCACGCGCTATGCAGGGCTTGGCTGGTTCATCGCATTCGCCGTCATTGCGCAGATGGTGGCCGTTTTCTGGTTCCGTGGTTTTGGTATCGACGCGACGCAGGGTATGGCACCGCTGCCAGCCGACTACAGCAACACGCGAGCCCTCGGTGAAGTGCTCTATACGCAATACGTTTACCCCTTCGAGCTCGCCGCCATGGTGCTGCTCGTGGCCATCATCGCGGCGATCGCGTTGACGATGCGTAAGCGCCCGGGCTTGAAGCCGCAGGATGTGGCCAAGCAGGTCGCCGTACGCCGCGAAGATCGTGTACGCCTAGTGAAGGGGGTCGGTCCGAAGAGTGAGATATCGGCGACGGAGGGTGAGAAATGATCACCCTGCAGCACATGCTGACCTTGTCGGCGATCCTGTTCTCTTTGTCGATCGCGGGTATTTTTCTCAATCGCAAGAATGTGATTCTGCTGTTGATGTGTATCGAGCTCATGTTGCTCGCCGTCAACTTCAGTTTCGTCTCGTTCTCGCGTTACCTCGGCGATCTCGATGGGCAGATCTTCGTCTTCTTCGTGCTGACAGTGGCTGCTGCTGAGTCGGCGATTGGTCTGGCCATCCTTGTCGTGCTGTTCCGTGAGCGTCGCAGCATCAACGTCGAAGATCTCGACACCCTGAAGGGCTAAGTCACATGGATCCGAACGTACTGCTTGCCATTCCGTTGCTGCCGCTAGCCGCGGCTATCATCGCGGGGCTCTTTGGCAAACTCATCGGTCGCACGGCGGCGCACGTCGTCACTATCGCGGCTGTTGGCCTCTCATTTTTGTTGAGCGCACAGATCGCCTGGCAGCTGATCAGCGGCGAGGTCGGTGTCTACAACGACTCGGTTTACACCTGGCTCGTGAGCGATGGCATCCGGATGGAGGTTGGCTTCCTAGTCGATCACCTGTCGGTTTTGATGATGTGCGTCGTGACGTTCGTGTCGTTCTGCGTACACGTCTACACCATCGGCTATATGCACGAGGATCCGGGCTATCAACGGTTCTTCTCGTACATCTCGCTCTTCACCTTCGCGATGCTCATGCTCGTGATGTCGAACAACTTCCTGCAGCTGTTCTTCGGCTGGGAAGCGGTGGGTGTGGTCTCTTACTTGCTGATCGGCTTCTGGTACACGCGACCGAGCGCGATCTTCGCCAACATGAAGGCGTTCCTCGTCAACCGAGTGGGCGATTTTGGTTTCGTGCTCGGTATCGCGGGTGTGGTCTACTACACCGGTTCGCTCGATTACCGGGCTGCCTTCGAAGCTGCGCCGATGTTGGCGGCTGCCGAGTTCGCCTTAAGCGACACTTGGACGGTCTCGGCGATCACGCTGATTTGCATCCTGCTCTTCATCGGAGCCATGGGTAAATCGGCTCAGGTGCCGTTGCACGTCTGGTTGCCAGATTCGATGGAAGGCCCGACACCGATTTCGGCGCTCATTCACGCCGCGACGATGGTGACAGCCGGCATCTTCATGGTGGCGCGCTTCTCGCCACTTTTCGAGCAAAGTGAGGTCGCGCTCTCGTTCGTGCTCGTGATCGGCGCCACGACGGCGCTTTTCATGGGTTTCCTCGGCATCGTCAATAACGACATCAAACGAGTCGTGGCGTACTCCACGCTCTCCCAGCTCGGCTACATGACCGTCGCTCTCGGTGCCTCGGCCTACGGCGCGGCGATCTTCCATTTGATGACGCATGCGTTCTTCAAGGCGCTGCTGTTCTTGGCTGCGGGTTCAGTGATCATCGGCATGCACCACGAGCAGGACATGCGCAAGATGGGTGGTCTCGCCAAGGTGATGCCGATCACGGCGATCACCTGCTGGGTCGGCGCGCTCGCGCTGATCGGCACGCCGTTCCTTTCTGGGTTCTACTCCAAAGATTTCATCATCGAGTCCGTGCACGAGGCGGATCGTTGGGGCGCCACGTATGCCTACTGGTGCGTGTTGATCGGCGTTTTCGTGACCGCGTTCTACACCTTCCGGATGATCTTCATGACCTTCCACGGTACGCCGCGCTGGGCGGCGGGTGAGGGCGAACATGCAAGCCATGACCATGCTCATGACGAGCACGGGCACGACGATCACGGGCACGACGATCACGGACATCATGGCGGAACGCCGCACGAGAGTCCGTGGGTGGTGACGCTGCCGCTCGTGTTGCTCGCGATCCCGTCGCTCGCGATTGGCTATCTCACCGTGCAGCCGATTCTATTCGGTGGCTTCTTCGGTGAGGCGATCCAGGTACTGCCGGATAACGACGTGCTAGCAGTGCTGTCGGGTCACTTCCACGACCCGGCTTCGTTTGCACTCGAAGCAGTGAAGCATCCGCCGCTGTGGCTTGCGCTCGCGGGCGTCGTCTCGGCTTGGTACTTCGTGCTCAAGAACCCGAGCGCGGCCACCGCCATTGCTAATGCGCTGACGCCGATCCGGCGAGTGCTGGATAACAAGTATTACTTCGACTGGTTTAACGAGAACGTGCTGTCGGCGGGTAGTCGCCTGCTCGGTCGCGTTTTCTGGAAAGCGGGCGATCAAGCGGTCATCGACGGCGCGCTCGTCAACGGATCAGCACAGTTGGTGGCGACCCTTGCCGGCGTCGTGCGTCGACTGCAAACGGGTTATCTCTATTCCTACGCGTTCTGGATGACCATCGGGCTTGCG
>CAIVYV010000316.1 GCA_903910215.1 uncultured Pseudomonadota bacterium | reverse complement strand
GATCGCGGACCGTGCGACCGTTGACGTAGGCATATTGGTGATCACTACTCGCTCTAGCTGCCTGCGGCTGTCCGAGCCAACCGTGCAGCGAGACTGAACCGGATCGCCGCTCGAACTCGATCGCACTGGCAATGAAGTCATCGCCAAGAATGGCGGCGACTCGTGCCCGACGCCCCTCAGCGCTCGTCGTCAACGGTGCATCGAGCAATAGCCGCCCACCATGACGCAACCGAAACGAAACGTCGAAACGCGCCAAAGCAAAGCGTTCGACCAACCTAGCGATGTGGCTCCACTCGGTGCTCTCGGCGCGCAAGAATTTACGTCGCGCCGGCACATTGAAGAAAAGATCACGCACCTCGATCAGCGTGCCGCGCGGCTGCGAAGAGGGCTTGATGTCCCCAACCTCACCGCCATCCACGCGGATTTCTACGGCTTCCGAGGCACCCTCTCGCCGAGAGGCCACTCGCATACGCGACACCGAACCGATCGAGGGCAACGCCTCACCGCGAAAACCCAAACTCGTGATGGCGGCCAAATCCTCGAGCGTTGCAATCTTGCTCGTCGCATGTCGCTGCACAGCCAAGGCAAGCTCGTCGCCGGCAATACCTTGACCGTCATCCAGAATACGGATCAACGCTGCACCACCACCTTCGATATCGATGTCGATGTGACGCGCACCCGCATCCAAGCTGTTTTCGAGTAATTCTTTGACAACGGAGGCTGGACGCTCGACGACTTCGCCCGCAGCGATCTGGTCGACGAGCGCGCTCGGCAACTTTTGGATAGGCACGATGGGGATCTAGAGCTTGCCGGCAGCAGCGGTCTCGGGCGCCGTGGCCACGACCGTGCGCCCGCGATCGCGATCGAGCGCGAAGCGCGAGCCCTCGGGCGGATGATCGAGGAAGAATTGCCGTACGCCATCAAAAATGGCATCGGCCAACTCGGCACGCTTAGATTCGATATTCAGCAGACGCTCATCCGACGGACTCGAGATGAACGCGGTTTCAACTAACATCGAGGGGATATCCGGGCTCTTCAACACCAGAAATCCGGCCTGCTGCACCTGGGGCTTACGCACCTCGTTGACGCGACGCAGCGAACGCAACACCCGCTCGGCCGCCACGACGCTTTGACCAATCTGCGCCGATTGCGCCAAATCGACGAGCACCGAGGCGATCACCGGATCCTTGTCATCGAGCGAGATACCGCCGGCAAGATCGGCGGCGTTTTCCCGATCCGCCAACCAACGCGACTGCTCGTCACTAGCACCCTTTTCCGAAAGCACGTAGACCGAAGAACCCGACACGGACGGGTCGCGTACGGCATCGGCGTGTACCGAGACGAACAACTGCGCCCCCGCAGCCCGAGCTCGTCGGATGCGCTCGCGATGCTTCAAAAAATAGTCGCCATCGCGAGTGAGAACGGCACGCATGCCGGGCTCCTGATTGATGCGCGCGGCAAGACGCTTGGAGATGTCGAGCACGACATCTTTTTCATACGTGCCTGCGCGTCCGATCGCACCCGGGTCCTGACCGCCGTGACCCGCATCGATTGCAACGACGACCTCACGACCCGATGTCGGGGGCGCATGCGCCGCCTTCACTTCCTTCAAAGGAGCGCGACTGACCGGCGTCACCGCAGCCGATGCCCCCGCCGGCGAGGACAAAGAAAATACGAGCGCGGCCGTGCGGCTGGAGGATCCCTCCGAGCCGACCGGTTGCAGCTGCGCGGCCGGGTCGATCTCAAACACCAAGCGAAGATCGCCGTTAGCTTGCGGCCCGGCGCGCAGCGCTCGAACCGCGCCGCTCGCCGGCGGCAGGGTCTGATTGGGTTTGACGGTGTTGGAAAGATCGACCACCAATCGACGTGGCTGCTCGAGCACGAACCAACGTGTAGGCGTCGATGCAGAAAGGTCGATCCGGATCTGCGTCGTGTCGGGCTGGCTCTCGATCCGAAGGCTACGGAGCTCGGTCGCCGCGTGTGCCGACACCGCAGTGATTGCCAGCAGCGACGCTGCTACGACCCACGAACAAACACGCCCTATCATGGGCGCGAACTGTACGCTTGAAGTGCAATAAATTTCAACAAAATTAGGGCTCTGCGATCGAGACTTCACAATGCCTGCAACCAGCGGCGCCCCGACTCGCTCCCCGCCGCCACCTCGACCTCCCGCCCCGCCTCAACAACTCGCAGCGAAACCTCAAGATCGAATTGACCAAGTGCACGCTCTGCACGCTCGGGCCACTCCACCATCCAAAGACAGCCTGACCGGTCATGATCGGCGAGACCCAAGCCCCTGACATCTCCGGCATCACGTAGTCGATAGAGATCGAGATGCACGACGGTCAGTCGATCGAGCTCATAAGTTTCGAGCAAGGAAAACGTGGGACTGCGTACAGACCCTGTCACGCCGAGACTGCGTAGAAAGCCCCGAGTCAGGGTCGTCTTGCCCGCCCCGAGATCGCCGCGAAGTGCGACTTTCAGTGCACCGGCAGGAAACGACGGCATGGCCGCCGCAAGCCTCGCCCCAAACTCCAGTGTCGCCGGCTCATCGATCAGAGCGCATTTCATGGCAGATACCGGGCGAGATCCATGGCGAGTTCGCCCGCTAGCAAACCGCGATCAGGTGAACTGCCCGCGCGTTCTTGCGGCTCCGCTGCTCGAGCGTGTAACCAGACGGCTGCCTGAGCGGCAAGGAGCGCGCTATCGGCCATGGCGCGATCCGCCTGCTGCGCCCAAATACCGGCCACGATTCCGGCCAACACATCACCGGTACCCGCCGTCGCGAGCCGTGGGTTTCCTACGGCGCAGAGATGCGGCGTCCGCCCGGCACAGCCGATCCAAGTGCCAGCCCCCTTGAGCACGACGATCGCTCGGGCAAGCGCCTCTAGCTTGGCCAGCGATGACAAACGATCCGCTTGGACTTCGCTCGTCTCAAGTCCCAACAAGCGCGCCGCCTCCGCAGGATGCGGCGTCAAAACCCAGGGACGAACGGGCGCATTTGCGTCTGTGAGTAGTCTGCCTGCCTTTGCGCCCGCGAGCAGCGTAAGTGCATCGGCATCCAAGACCGTCGGCGCCGACTCATCCAACACCGCATGGAGCACTTGCAAGGCCCACTCGTCGCGACCCAAACCGGGGCCCACCACACGCACCTCAGCATTTCGCAAATGGGGCGAGATGGCAGTCGCCTCCACGATCGGCCTAACCATCAACTCCGGATGTGCAGTGGCGATGGACGCAACTGATGAGGGATGACATAGCACCGTCACCTTCCCGGCACCGACGCGCAGCGCCGCAATCGCCGCAAGACGCGCGGCACCCGGCATCCCCACACCGCCACCCACGACGACAACGTGACCCGCCTCACCCTTGTGAGTCGTGATCGAGCGACGAGGCAGCGACTGACGTAGTGCCTTCTCGCTCAATCTTTGAGCCACGAAACCAATGGATGAGGCCGTGCGCTCGAATAGCGCAGCATCATCGACGAGCGTCCCCAGTACGAGCGAACCGACCCAAGGAGCCGCCTCGATCAAATTCAACCCCAGCTTGTGCGCGATGAAGGTTACCGTCAGATCGGCGCGGATCGCACAGGGACGCGGCGCGCCGGTGTCCGCACACAAGCCCGAAGGCACATCGATCGAAAGCACGGGACGCTCTGAGGCATTGACGAGATGCACTACGCTGCACAGCTCGGCGCTCAGCTCGCGCTGCAAGCCGATGCCAAAGATCGCATCGATGATGACGTCCGCCTGACCGAGTCGCTCGACTAGCTGCGTTGAATCGAATAGCTCGACGGGTACGCCCGCGGCAACGCACTGCTCAGCCGCTCGAGCGGCATCCCCTCTCAGCATCTGCGGCGGCGTCAACGCCAGCACGCTCGGCGACAAACCGAGACGCCGAGCCTCGTGCGCCAGGATATAGCCATCCCCCGCGTTATTGCCTCCACCCGCGAGCACGAGAATGTCGCGTGCCGCAGACCAACGCGCGCGCAACTGACGCATCGCGAACACTCCAGCTCGCGACATCAACTCGAACGAGGGCATACCGACGACATCGATCCAGTGCCGCTCGAGCGCGCGGACTTGCGCAACCGTGTGCAATGAGAGCGGCGCCATCATGCACAACAGTATACTCGCGGCCATGATGGCCACCCCTGATTGGCAAGCCTTGCGAGACGATCTCGACGCGCTCGCCGCCGGCCTCGGCTTCTCCGCCATCGGCGTTGGCAATCTGGAGCTCTCGGAAGACGAAACCCACCTGCAGCGTTGGCTCGCCGAAGGCCGTCACGGTCAGATGCATTATATGGAGCGTCACGGCACGCGGCGTTCACGTCCAGCGGAACTGCGGCCAGGCACAATCTGCGTCATCAGCGTACGCATGGACTATTGGCCGGCCGAGGCTGTGCCGGCCGAAGACGTGCTCGCGAATTCAGAGCTCGGTTATGTGTCGCGCTATGCGATCGGTCGCGACTACCACAAGATCCTGCGTAACAAGCTACAGACGTTCGCAGACCGCCTGGTCGAACGTATCGGTGCTTTCGGTTATCGCGTCTACGTCGACTCCGGCCCGGTGCTCGAGAAGGCACTCGCGCGAAACGCCGGCCTCGGCTGGATCGGCAAGCACACGAATTTGATCGCGAGCGATGCCGGCTCCTGGTTTTTCTTAGGCGAGCTTTATACCGACCTGCCCTTGCCGGTCGATGCGCGCGCAAGCGCCCATTGCGGCACCTGCGAGGCCTGCATTCCTGCCTGCCCAACAGCCGCCATCACGGCACCTTGGCAGCTCGACGCACGGCGCTGCATCTCGTACCTGACCATCGAACACGATGGCGCCATCGATGAATCGCTGCGATCACTGATGGGTAATCGCATCTACGGCTGCGACGACTGTCAGCTCGTCTGCCCGTGGAACAAATTCGCACAAGCGGCCTCCCACCCCGATTTACGACGCGCTCGTCTCGGTCTCGATGCCACAAAACTGACCGATCTTTTCTCGTGGAGCGAGACGGACTTTGAGGAACGACTGCGCGGCTCGGCGATCCGTCGCATCGGACACGAACGCTGGTTACGCAACATCGCCATCGCTCTCGGTAACGGGGCGCGGAGCGAAGAAACGTTGGCGGCTTTGGAGTCGCGCCGTCACCACCCATCGCCGGTGGTCCGGGAACACGTCGAATGGGCGTTGCAGCAGCTCGCTACGCGTAGCGGCTAGGCACGACGAACTCGCAACTAGGGACGCGTCGCGCGGGTATTGTCGATCAATCGAGCACGCCCAAGGCGAGCCGCAACGAGGATCACCAGCTCCGATTCCGACAGGCTCGGCGTCAACAGTGTATTGGCACTGCGGATGGTGAAGTACTCAACCTTGAACCCAAACGCGCGCAGATTGCGCCGCGCCTCGGTTTCGAGCGCCTGCAAATCTTTGGCCGATTCATCATCGGTATAGATCGCCACTGCGACACGGCGCAACTCTTCGTATAGCTTCGGCGCGATCGCACGCTCATCTTCGGAAAGATAGACATTACGAGAGCTCAGAGCCAAACCGTCGGGCGCACGAACCGTCGGTGAGCCGACGATCTCGACGGGCAGAAACAAATCGGTTGCCATGCGCCGAATCACGAGCAACTGCTGGTAATCCTTGTCACCAAAAATCGCGACGTTGGGCTGCACCATACTGAAGAGGCGCATCACCACACTCGCGACACCCTCGAAGTGCCCCGGTCGAAACTCACCATCGAGAATTTCGCTAAAACCGGGCACCTGCACGCGAGTCGCAAACGCCAATCCTCGCGGATAAACCTCGTTAACCTCGGGTACGAACAAAATATCGCAACCGGATCGACGCAAAATCTCTGAATCGGCATCGGGCGTACGCGGATAACGCTCGTAATCTTCGCTCGGTCCGAATTGCATCGGATTGACGAAGCTACTGACGATCAAACGCTTCGCATGCTTGTATGCCTGCCTAAAAAGCGCCATGTGTCCGTCATGGAGATTGCCCATGGTCGGAACCAAGGCAATGCGATCGCCTGCGGCGCGCCACGCCGCCACTGACTGACGCAGTTGTTCTACCGAGTTGACCCGTTGCATTTGGAATACATCGTAGCAGAGTCACCGTTACGTAACGGCACAGCTCCGGTCAACTGAAGCAGTGTTCGGGGGCTGGATATGTCAAGGATTTGACGGCCTGCACATACCGTCGCATCGCATCGAGATTGCCCGAGGCGCCTTGCATGCAATCGAGCACGAACCGTGGCTTGCGACCGGTGGTGATGCCGAGCACGTCATACAGCACGAGAATCTGGCCGTCCGTGGCGGGCCCAGCTCCGATGCCGATGACGGGCACCTGCAATGCCTCTGTAATGCGCTGCCCGAGCTCGCTCGGAATGCACTCGAGAAGGATGAGATCTGCGCCCGCTGACTCGAGATCCTTCGCCGCCTGCACCATCGCGGAAGCCGCATCCCCACTGCGACCCTGAACTCGAAAGCCCCCCGTCTTGTGAACCGATTGCGGCTTTAGACCGAGGTGCGCACAGACGGCAATGTCGTGCGAAGACAAGAACTCGACCACCTCGATTTGCGAAGGCCCACTCTCGAGCTTCACGATTTCGGCGCCACCCTCTTGCATCAATCGAACGGAATTGGCGAGTGCCACATCGCGAGTCGGATAACTCGCAAACGGCAGATCCGCCATCAGCAAGGGTCGATGTAAACCTCGCGCAACGGCTTTGCAGTGATAGACCATATCGTCCATGGTGACGGGCACGGTGGTGTCGTGACCTTGGATCACCATGCCGAGCGAGTCGCCGACCAGCACAAGATCGACATCCGCTTCGTCAACCAACGTTGCGAAGCTCGCGTCGTAACAGGTGAGCGAAGCGATCTTCTCACCCTGCGCTTTCATACGCGCGAGCGTGGCGAGAGACACAGGCGGACGCGTGGAATCGCGCAATTGCAAATGCGTGTACATGAAAGTTTTCCGAGATGGGATCAGAGTGCTGCGTGGCGCAGCGGGTTGAAATAAAGTTTACCGCGCTTCATGCGCTCGATGGCCGAGAGCAGCTCAGCGAAATCGGCTTCGCGTGACAACGGATCGAGCGTCGCGGCGTTCACGATCAAGGTCGGCGCACTGTCGTAGTCGTGGAAAAACCGAGCGTAAGCTTCGTTCAACTTCTCCAGATAAGCCCGTTCGATCAACTGCTCGGCCTTGATGCGACGCTTTGCAATACGCTCCATCAAGACATCCACCGGCGCCTGCAAATAGATGACGAGATCGGGCTTCGGCGGATTTACCACCATCCGCGCATAGACCTGCTCATAGAGACTGAACTCAGCGTCATCGAGCGTCACCCGCGCGAACAGCTTGTCCTTTTCGAGCAGATAGTCGGCAACCCTCACCGAAGCAAACAGGTCGTCTTGATGAAGCCCCGACAACTGCTGCGTACGCTGGAACAGGAAGTGCAACTGCGCAGGTAACGCAGAGCCGACCGGATCGCGATAAAAGCGCTCTAGAAAGGGGTTGCTCTCGGCTTGCTCGAGGATGAGCTCAGCGTTCCAGACCGCAGCCAAACGACGCGCCAACGACGTCTTGCCGACCCCGATGGGACCTTCAATGACAACGAAGCGGTGTTTGGGGGCGTCCGACATGTTCTCCCGACCACTCAAGCCAGACGCTGCACCCCTCGATTGGAAACTCGTTCGGCTAGATCGCGAACGCGACCCAAGCCCGGAATGTACAAATCGGCGGCAACGTCCCGCAAAGGATACAGAACGAAATCGCGCTCCGGTATCCCGGGATGAGGCAATCGAAGCGACTCCGAGTCACGGGTCTCATGGCCGTAGACCAATAAATCTAGATCAATCTCGCGCGGACCCCAGCGCTCTTGTCGCGGCCCCCTGCCGAGCTCCGTCTCCAGCTGCTGCAACGCTGCAAAGAAATCCTCAAGCGGCATCTGGGTGAGCACCCCGACGACGGCATTGATGAAATCAGCCTGCTTGACTGGGCCGAAGGGCACGGTCCGATACAAGGCCGAGCGACGCCAAGATTGAGTCTTGGGCAAGGCCGATATCGCGACGATGGCGCGCTCTAGAGCAGCCTGTGGATCACCAAGATTGCTGCCAAGGGCGATGTAGGCAGGCTGCCAGAGCACGACATCAATCGCCGCTGCGTCGACTACGACCACCTCGTCCGCGACGTCGTCCACCGCGACTACGCGATGTGCCACTGCGGGCGGGACCCGAACCACTTGCACGCCCTAGGCTTTCAGCCATCGCGGCGCGCTGCTCCGGGTTAGCCGACTGCATGCGCGACCACCACTCGACGATGGCGGCATCGGCCATGCCGAATTGCGAGCGTAGTTGCAGCAGATCGAAGGCGGCACGGAAACGCGGATGCTCCATCGTGCGCAAGGCGCGACGGCCACGCGGCGACTCCAAACGCGGCTGAAGGGCGAACATGTCGCGCAAGCCAAGGATGAATCGACGATGCACTGCAACTCGCCGATGAATGACCATCACCGCCCGATCAACGGCATCGAGAATCGTAGCGATATCATGCCATTGCTCACGCGGCGCTTTCTCGATCTCAAGACCGATCGATCCGTAGAGCAACACCGCAAACAAGAACCCTGGCGTCACCGGCTTGTCGGCCTGCACCCGAGCATCCGTGTTGGCGAGTGCCTGCATCAGCATGCGTGCCGGCGGACTATCGGGATAGCGCTCGATAAAGTCGCCGACGTTCGGCAACAAGACTTTCAGCAAACCACGGTCGCGCAAAGTCTCGAGGCTGCGCGCACCGTGTCCCGTCAAGAACAACTTCAAAGTCTCATCGAACAATCGCGCAGCCGGAACTCCGGCGAGCAACTCCGCTAACTGGCCGATCGGCTCGGCGGTCGCCGGCTCGATCTCAAAATTGAGTTTCGCTTCGAAACGAGCAGCCCGCAGCATACGCACAGGATCTTCGCGGTAACGGGTCTCAGGGTCGCCGATCAGACGCAAGCGCTTAGCCTGCACATCCTCGAAACCACCGCAGTAATCCCACACGGAGAAATCGGCAATGTTGTAGTACAGCGCATTGCAGGTGAAATCGCGTCGCCATACATCGTCATCGATGTTGCCGTAGACGTTGTCGCGCAGGATGCGTCCGCTATCGTCGACGACTCGCTCGAGGTTCTCATCGAAGTCGTGGATATCGTGCGCATCTACCGTGTCGCCCGCTGCATTACTCGACTCGACATCACCGATCACTTCGTCGATCGATTCATCGATCAACTCCACCGGATCCTCGGCTTGAGACGGCGCACTCGAGGCGCGGAAGGTGGCCACCTCGATGATCTCTCGACCGAAAAACACGTGCGCCAGTCGAAAGCGACGCCCTACCAATCGGCAATTGCGAAACAGTTTCTTGACTTGTTCCGGCAGTGCATCGGTCGCGACATCGAAGTCTTTCGGCT
>CAIVYV010000315.1 GCA_903910215.1 uncultured Pseudomonadota bacterium | reverse complement strand
CCGGTGGTGGGTCGCTTTTTACGCAAGGGCGGCGCTTTTTTCCTGCGCCGCAGTTTTGCCGGCAATACGCTCTATACCGCGGTCTTCATGAAGTACCTCGCGACCATCATGGCGCGCGGACATTCGATCGAATATTTCATCGAGGGTGGTCGCTCGCGCACCGGGCGGCTTCTGCAACCGAAGACCGGCATGTTATCGATGACGGTGCGCAGCTTCTTGCGCGACCCTAGAAGGCCCGTGGTTTTTTTGCCGGTGTATTTCGGTTACGAGCGCATCGTCGAGGCAGGTACTTATGTGGGCGAACTGTCGGGTCGCCCGAAGAGCAAAGAAAGCATCGGCGATCTGTTTCGGGCGTTACGGGTGTTACGCGAGAAATTCGGTCGCGTGCACGTGAATGTGGGTGAGCCTATCCATCTCGATGAGTTGCTTGCTCGGCATGATCCCAATTGGCAATCGTCGGCGCTGGATGAGGAAGGGCGTGCGCCGTGGGTCGGCCCACTCGTCGAGCAACTTGCGCAACGAGTCATGCGCAACATCAACGCAGCTGCAGCCGTGAACCCGATCAATCTGTTGGCGATCACGCTCTTGGCAATGCCAAGACAAGCCATGGTGGCGCAGGATCTCGGTCGGCAGCTCGATCTGTATTTGGCGCTGCTGAAGATTCAGCCGTACGACAGTCGTATTACGGTGACGACGCTCGATGGCAGCGAGATCGTGGCTTACGGCGAGTCGATGAAGGTCTTGCAGCGGCAGACTCACAAGCTCGGCGATGTCGTTCGCATCAACGACGACATGGCCGTGTTGATGGCGTACTACCGCAACAACATCGCGCATCTGTTCACGCTGCCTTCGTTGATCGCTTGCGCGTTCATCAGCAATACCTCGGTTCGCACCGAAGATATCCAGCGGCTTGCGTGGCGCATCTATCCCTACGTCGCGGCCGAGTTGTTTCTCAAATGGAGCGAGTCGGAGCTGGCTCAGGTGGTCGATCAGACACTCGGCGCTTTAGCGCAATTGGGTGTGCTCGAGCGGGTCGATGGGAGTGATCTCTGGCGTCGACCGCCGCCGAGCTCGCCGAAAGCCATTCAGCTCTCGCTTTTGGCACAGGCGTCGGTACAAACGATCGAACGCTATTACCTCGCCATCGCGACGCTCACACACGCAGGCTCTGGAGTTTTGACGGCCAAGGCGCTCTCCGAGCGCTGTCAGTTGATGGCGCAGCGTATCAACATGCTCTATGGCTTCAACTCGCCTGAGTTTTCCGATCGAGCGATGTTCGATCAGTTCATCGCCTTGTTGATGAAGCGCTCAGTGATCCGCACGGATGACGCAGGCCTACTCGTGTTCGACGTGGTCTTGGAGAGAGTGGCAGCGGATGCTGAGTACGTGCTGTCGGAGCAGATTCGTCACAGCATCCTGCAGGTCACGCACGCCTGAGAGTTAGTCGTCGTGGCTGATTCGGCCGCGTCCGCGTTTGATGCCGCTACGACGTGTCTTACTGTCGAGGCGACGAACCTTGGAAGCACGGGTCGGCTTGGTCGCATGCCGCTTCTTTGGTTCGACCAAGGCTGCTTCGATCAGCTGCGCGAGCCGTTCCTCCGCTTCGCGGCGATTCTGCTCCTGGCTGCGCTGTGTGCGCGCGATGATCAACACGGCGCCCTCGTCGGTGAGACGGCGGCCTGCGAGACGCCGCAAACGCTGCTTCACCGTCTCGGTCAGAACGGCAGAGCCCTGCAAGTCGAAACGCAACTGCACGGCCGAGGAGACCTTGTTGACGTTCTGTCCGCCCGGCCCGCCGGAACGCACGAAAGCGACCGACAGCTCGTCATCGGGGATCAGCAGCTTACCCGCGCGGATCGGCATCGTTGGGCTGGCTTGCGGGGCGGGCGATGATCGCGCCGGGTTCGAGTACGCGCACTTCCTGCTGCGCGACGGGAATCTTGATACCGTGCTCCTTGAAGAGCTGCCAGATCTTGCGATTGACGTCGGAGCGAACATTGTTGACGCCGTTCATCGGATCGCGAATCCAGAAGCGTGCTTCGAGCTTCATGCCGTAGTTCTCGAACGACATCAGTCGCGACACAGGGCCTGGATCGCGCAGGATGCGCGGATGATCGCTGGTGGCTTTGATCAGCAGTTCGAGTGCGAGCTCCGGGTCATCGTCGTAACTGATCATGACCGGCAGTCGTAGGCGTACTCGCTGGTCCGAGTAACTCCAGTTGATGACCGAATTGATGATCAGATTCTGGTTCGGGACCAGCGATTCCACGCCGTCGCGATCGCGTACGACGACGTAGCGGCCGCGCAGCTCCTGCACCCAGCCGAAGTTTTCGGAGGTGGTACCGGTGTGCTGGGTGAAGCTGATGACGTCACCCGGCTTGATCGACTTGTCCATCAGCAGCACGAAGCCACTGACAAAGTTGGCAGTGATGTCTCGGATGCCGAAACCAAGACCGAATACGATTGCACCGGTGAGCACGGTGAGTGCTGTCAAATCGACGCCCGCTGCGTTGATGCCAAGCAGGATGCCGAGACTGATCAACAGAAAGTAGGTGAACTTGCTGATACCGACTCGGGTTGAGGGCGCGAGCGTTTCGAGCAACATCACACGCCGCTCGATGGCACGAGCGATCACACTCGTGATTACGACGAACGCCGTGATGACGATGAGTCCTTTGAGTAAAGCCCACAAACTGAAGACCGATTTGCCGGGCAGTAGGTCGATGGCGTCGAGGGTTTCTTCCAGCCAGTTGAACCAGCCGAGCAGTTCGAAGCCGAGGCCGAGCCAGAGTACCAACGTGATGCGAGCTTCCCAGCGTGCGACGAGGCTGGTGTCGCCGAGCAGCAGACGCAAGCAATAGACTGCGATCCGCACGACGCCGAGTGCAACGACGAGCTGCGAGGTCAAGACAAGCACGTTGTAAGCCATGCCGAACTGACGGGCGGTATTTTCGGCTAAGCCGATCAACAGCGCAGCGACAAGGTAGGGCGTCAGGATCACTGCCGTTTCGATTAGGCGGCCCGTCCAGGGGCGCACCATCACGTCGCTGCCGATGCGAACCAGCCCGGCCTTCGCGAGGCGACCCGAGATGATGGCGATGGCGATGACGATCAGGATGGCGATCATCTCGTTGAGACCATCGCCACTGAGCAACTCGACGAGCAGCTTCGAGGACGCGACCGTGTTTTCGTTCATCACTCGTCCCTCAGGCGTTCAAATCGGGAATCAGGTGGCTACCGTAACGCTCGATCTGATCCTTCAGCATGAGCTTGCGTTTCTTGAGCCGCTTCAATTGGATTTCGTCGACGTGGATATCCATCGACAGCCGTGCAATCACATCGTCGAGATCGCGATGTTCGATGCGCAGTTGGCGCAATTTTTCAATGTTGCGAAAGAGCTCGCGGTCGATTTTTTCGGTTTCGTCCGTCATCTCTGAAGCCGCGCCGCGACGTGTTCAAGGTCGGGCGGTAGCTTAGCGAAGCGGCCGGGCGGATTCCACGGAATGCCGGGATCGTGGAAGTCCGAGCCGGTGGAAGCGGCAAGACCATTGGCACGAGCGAGTTGTGCGAGTCGCTCAAAATCGTTGCTGCTCATACCGCCGACGGCGACCTCCATCCCGAGGCCGCCAACGCTGCCAAACTCGGCGAGCAAGCGCCGCAGCGCGCCAGCGCTGATCTTGTAGCGATGCGGGTGAGCCAACACCGGCTGGCCGCCCGCCTCCCGAATGGTTTTGACGGTGGTCTCAAGCGCAGGCCATTCCGCCGGCGCGTAGCCCGCTTGGCCTCGGCCGAGCCAATGATCGAAAGCGTATGCAACGTCCTTTGCGAGACCGCGAGAGACCAACAGTCTCGCCAAATGCAGCCGTGTCGGGCTGTCATGGGTTCTGCAAAGCTCCTCGATCGCCTCACCGACGACGAGTTGTTTTTTACGCTCTAGCCTGCGACCGATCTCGATCAAACGCGCATGACGCAATTGCCGCACGGTCGACAGATGCGCCT
>CAIVYV010000314.1 GCA_903910215.1 uncultured Pseudomonadota bacterium | reverse complement strand
TTCCTTCGTCCATCAGTGCGGCCGTTTCGTCCGCACTGGCGGTGCCGCGAATTGCACGCTCCTCAGCCTCGCGGTAATGAATTTTTCTTGCCTCTTCAGCAAACCGTGCGCCCACGTCTTCAGTGCTTTCAATAATCTGGCGCGCCATTTGCATCCACATCGCCTGGATCTGGTCGCGGGCCATTTGCGATGGATGCGCCGCGGGCTCCGGGGCCGTGCGCTCAGCCTGGCTATGAGACAGATTCAAGCGCGGTGCAGAGAGCATTTTGCGAAGCGAACGGCTACCGCAAAACGGGCACTCCACGAGCGACTCGGCAATTTGCCGTTCGTATTCAGCTTCCGAAGCAAACCAGCCTTCGAAACGGTGGTCGGCCTCACAACAGAGATCAAAGACTTTCATGAAGTCGATTGTAAGGGGTTTGCTCGATGAAAGCGCCTGACGTCCTTACGGTGGTCGAGGCGCTGTCCCGGATCCACGAGTTTCACGACATCCTTGACGCGCGCAGCCCGGGCGAGTACTCGCAAGACCGACTCCCGCGCGCAATCAGCGCTCCGGTCCTGAATGATGCCGAGCGCGCCGAGGTCGGCACGCTCTATCGCAATGAGTCGGGGTTTATTGCAAAGCGAGTCGGCGCCGCCATGGTCGCCCGCAACATCGCCCAACTGCTTGAGAACCAGTTCGCCGACCGGCCGCGGGAGTGGCGTCCCTTGATCTACTGCTGGCGAGGCGGAAACCGCTCCGGTGCGCTCGCAACCGTCCTGTCTCGAATCGGTTGGCGGGTGAGTCTCCTTGAGGGTGGATATAAGGCATTCCGGCACCGCGTGATCGACGACCTCGAAAAACTCCCCACCACACTCCAATTCCGAGTCATCGCCGGGCGAACCGGCTGCGGCAAGAGCTTGCTCCTGGATGCGCTCGCCGCACGGGGCGCGCAGGTCCTCGATCTGGAGGCGATCGCGCGTCATCGCGGCTCGGTATTGGGTCGAATGCCTGGCGAACCACAGCCTGGACAGCGTCACTTCGAAACCCTGCTCTGGGAACGGCTGTCAACATTCGACCCAAAGCAACCCGTGTTTGTCGAGTCGGAAAGTCGTCGAATCGGCACGTGTCATTTGCCTGAGACGCTGACGCTAGCGATTAGACAGGCTCCGTGCGCGGTGCTGGAGGCAGAGCTCGATCGCCGCAGCCAACTGCTGATCGACCAGTACAGCCATTTTATCGAGCAGCCCGACACACTCGACGCGCAACTGAATCGACTCACCGAGGTGCATGGGCGCAACACCATTGAAGCGTGGCGCTCGCTGCTCAATGACGGCCGGTTTAACGAACTAGTGCAGCGTCTGCTGAATGAACACTACGACCCTACCTACGACCGTTCAATGAACCGCAACTTCACCCGCTTGCACGAGGCTAGCGTGTTCAGGCTAGACCCCACCCATGCCGCCGCGATCGACGAGGTAGCGACCTCACTGCTGACTGGCGTTACTTCCGAGTCGTGACAGCGAGCGAGTGATGTCGGTGCGTGATTTTCGCGCCTCGAGGAAATCCGCGACGTCCTGTTGAGCGATCAGCTGCTCGAGCTGCGCACGCAGCTCGATCGCGCGCTTTTCAACGGCGTCCGCACTCGCTTCGGTGACCCTGCGGATTTCATAAATCGCGTAACCCTGCTCACCCATATCGACGCCGACCAGCGAGGGTAGCTTCGCTACCCCAGCCTTGAAAATTGCGTCCATGGCGGGCGCGGG
>CAIVYV010000313.1 GCA_903910215.1 uncultured Pseudomonadota bacterium | reverse complement strand
CCTTGTTCACGACGGCAAGTGATCAATGCCGGACGGCGCGAGTCGCGCCGTCCGGCTGATCAATGAATTAAGCGACGCCAGGGGCCTTGACGTAGACCTTACACCAGCCCGGGTTCTTCACGAGCTTGCCCGGGAAGAGATTGCACTTGCCTTCGGCAACTTTTCGATCCTTCTCGGCCCACTGCAGACAATTGCCGCAGTGCTGACCCGGTTTGAAATTCGGATTAGCTTTGGCATCAACCTTCTTGGCGTCTTCGATGTAGCCCAGCGCTTTGGCGGCAGGTTCGTCGACTTTCAAAAGCGGCAGCTTGGCTTGAGCCTGCGCCGTTTCGACGGCAACACCGATCGCAGAAAGACCAAGGACGCTGGCGCCGATCACTTGGCGACGGGTCAGTTTGTCAGTCATGAGAAATTCCTTTTCGTCTGGGGGATATCGATCAGCGTCCATTATACCGATTCGCCAGCGGAACTCGTGCTGATGCGACGACGGGTTGCACAGTGCAAGCAGGTGACGTGATCGTCGCTGTTCTCCCCACCGGGCGTGGGAGCCGGCGCGGTACCGCTCGTACTGCAATAACTTCCCGAGATCAGTGCGTCGATGGATGCCTCTGATGAAATGACAGGCGTGTGGCAAATGAGACTTGATCGCAATACCACGACAAACATGACTGCGAGCACGAGCCACGCGCGACGTGGGTCGTCCACGGTGTCACCGATGGCGTTGCCACCGCAGCAACGGCTTTCGAAGTTGTGCGAGGAAACCGTGTTGAACGCAAAGACCATGATGACGATCATCATAGGAAAAGCGATCGGCTCGCGCCCCTGCGGAAAACCGAGGGGTCGACGTAATCCCGTTATTCGGGTGATGGATCGGAGGCCGGCTTGATGACCACTTTCGCGTCGTCATCGGGAAGATACAAGGGGCCGGTTTGACCGCAGCCGGCAAGACAAAGGCTCGCCAACAAATAGAGTAGGGTGATGAGTCGCGTGTTCATTGCGGCACGATCTGTCCATCGCGTAGCGCGAGCCAACCGCGCAGCACGCGATACAGCACCCAGATGCCGATGATCAAGAATCCGAGTGCGGCGGTTGCGAATCCGACGAGGATCAGCATCAGCGGCGCCGAGAGCATCAGCACGATGACGCTAGTGAAGAACGCCCACCAGAAGGTACGTATCTGCCAGCGGAAGTGGCTCTCGAGCCAAGTCTCGCGGGCCTCGCTCCGACGCGCATAGTTCATCACGACGGCAATGATCGAGGGCAAACCAAAAATGAAACTGCCAACGATCGTCGCAGCACCTGTGATCCCGATCAGTACCGATAGCGCATGCAGCCCGTAGATCACGTGCGTATAGGTGACGAGTGACGGATCCGGTGTGCGTGCGAAATCGTTCATCGGCGATTGATCACGGCCATGGTGATGCGAGAAATGCAAACGAGTTGTCCGCGATCGTTATGGATTTCGATGGACCAGACCTGACTGCGAGCACCGGCATGCAGAAGGTAAGTTGTGCCCGTGATTCGCTCGCCTTTCGGCACCGGGCGCAAATGGTTCGCGTTGATCTCTTGCCCGAGCACGCGATGCGCATCATCCATGGTGGCGTTCGAAGCGGTGCTCGCGAGTGTCTCGGCAAAAGCGACCGATGCACCTCCATGCAATACACCCATGGGCTGACAACTGCGTTCATCGACGGGCATCGTGCCGCGCAGGAAGTTCGGCCCAATTTCGGT
>CAIVYV010000312.1 GCA_903910215.1 uncultured Pseudomonadota bacterium | reverse complement strand
CATAACTCGGGCTTGCTAGCAGGAAATGATTGGCCATCGATTGCACGATCGCGAGCGGCGAGGGTGGCCGATTCAGTTGATGCTCAGGCGCCTCGGAGAACCAGGGGAACGATAGAAACTGCCGTCGCGCAACGTCCCATACCTTCGCCATGTGGCTGCCGTCGGCACGAGGGCTGAGGTCCGGAAAGTATTGCGGTTCCCAATCAGCGACTTGTTCTTCGGTGAATAGCCCGCAGTTGTCGTGCACGAGGCGCGTGACACGTTCGGGCGCCATCCGTGCGATGGCGAGAGCCAGTTGCGCCCCCGTTGCAGTGCCGTAGAGGCCGAAGCTGCGGATACCCAAGTCGTCGATGCCGGCGAGAAACGCCCGGGCGTAATCGGCCAGCGTTACCGGCGGGTGTGGGAGCGGATCCGACTGACCGTAGCCTGGTGTGTCGAGCGCGATCGCCCGATAGCCTGCCGCTGCGAGCGCCTGCATCTGTCCGATCATGAAAGCCGATGACAACGGGCTCGCATGCAGCAGGCATACCGGAGGCCCCTCGCCAAGAGCGCGGTAATGGATCTGCGCGCCAGCGGGGCCGGTATATCCACGGCTGGGGATGGAGGTCATAGAGGGCTCCGTGGGGTGTTCGAGTCTCGCTATCGTAGCGGTTTGTACACGCGCCGCAGCACCCCGTCTCTGTTCGTCCGGGGCTTCCGGTAGACTTCCCCGCTCCCTCGGGGTTGCCATCTTGTTCAATCGACTGTTCACATGGATCGAATCGCTCGTCGATCCTTTTCCTGCTGAGCGCCCCGCCGTACCACCACGGGGCCTGGTGGCTTTTTGCTGGCACTACACGAAGCCGTTCTGGCCGTTGCTGCTCGCCGCAGTGCTGTTGTCGGCGTTGATCGCCCTGCTCGAAGTCTTTCTGTTTGCGTTTCTGGGTGATCTTGTCGATCTGCTCTCCGGTGCCGAGCGGACGAACTTCTGGCAGGTATACGGCGATCGACTGCTGCTGATGGCCGGTGTCGCCCTGCTGGTGTTGCCGCTGCTCAACTTCATCAGTGAGGCCTTGGTGCATCAGGGGCTGCGCGGGAATTTCTCGATGCGCATCCGCTGGATGGCGCATCGCTACGTGCTGCGGCAGAGCGTTGATTTCTTTGCCAGTGACTTTGCGGGTCGGGTCGCCACCAAAGTGATGCAGACCGCGCTTGGCGTGCGTGACGCCGTCATGCGCCTTACCGAAGTGCTCGTTTACGTCTTCGTCTATTTTCTCTCTGCCGTGCTGCTGGTGGCCTCAGCTGATCGCTGGCTGATCGCGCCGTTGCTCGTCTGGCTGCTCGGCTACATCGCGGCCGGTTGGTACTTCGTGCCGAAGCTCGGCAAGTTGTCGGAGTTGCAGGCGGACATGCGTTCGCTCGTGACCGGGCGAGTCGTGGACAGTTACACGAACATTCCGACCGTGAAGCTTTTCGCGCACGCGGACCGGGAGGATGCTTACGCGAGAGAGGGTATGGAGGCGATGCTCTCTGCCGTCTATCGCTCCATGCGCATGGCGACCTTGCTGACGGCAACATTGCAGGTGTTGTCGGGGCTGCTGATCTTCGGCATGGGTGCGACGTCGGTGTGGCTCTGGCATCAGGGCAGTTTGAGCACGGGTGCGATCGCTTTCGCAGTCGGCCTGACGCTACGTATGCAGGGCATGTCGCAGTGGATCATCTGGGAGATCGCCACGCTTTTCGAAGACGTGGGTGTCGTGCAGGATGGCATCGAGACCATCGCTCGCGAGCGTGTGATCAAAGATGCAGCGGCAGCGACGCCGCTAGCGGTGTCAGCGGGAGCAATCCGCTTTGACGCGGTAAGCTTCAATTACGGCAAGCCTGTGCTCGTCGGGCAGCGCCCGGTGCTCGATCAACTGACCCTCGACATTGCGCCGGGTGAGAAAGTCGGTCTCGTCGGTCGCTCCGGTGCGGGCAAATCGACCCTGACTAATCTGCTCTTGCGGTTTTATGACATCGAGCACGGTCGAATCCTCATCGATGGGCGCGACATTGCCGAGGTGACGCAGGATTCGTTGCGCGCGGCCATCGGTGTGGTGACGCAGGACACCTCGCTACTGCACCGTTCTGTGCTCGAGAACATCCGTTATGGCAAGCCGGACGCCCCGATGTCTGAGGTGGAGTCTGCGGCGCGAAAGGCGCATGCGGACGAGTTCATTGCTGCGCTCGTGGATCCCTCAGGACGGCGCAGTTTTGACGCTCACGTCGGTGAGCGCGGCGTCAAGCTTTCGGGCGGTCAACGCCAGCGTGTCGCGATTGCGCGTGTGCTGCTCAAGAACGCGCCGATTCTGGTGCTCGACGAGGCGACGAGTGCGCTCGATTCAGAGGTGGAGCAGGCGATCCAGGAGAATCTGTACGCCTTGATGGAAGGCAAGACGGTGATCGCCGTCGCGCACCGACTCTCCACCATCGCTGCGATGGACCGACTCGTCATCATGGACAAGGGCGTCATCGTCGAGCAGGGCACGCACCGCGAACTGCTGGATCGCGGCGGGTTGTATGCGACGCTGTGGCAGCGTCAATCGGGCGGGTTTTTGCTCGAGCCCGAGGAAACGCCGTCAGCGCGTCAAGGCACGAATCAGTAGCGCCGCCCGTTTAGCTTGCTTCTGCAGGCTCGGCAACTCGACGGCTTCGTTGACGGTGTGGCTGCCGCTGCCCGTCATGCCAAGGCCGGTGATCGTCGCCACGTAGGGTGAAATCCACGCCGAATCACCGGCGCCGCGCTGCATCGGGTCGAGTTCAAGCACTGCGCCGAGTCCCGCAGCCTCGCTCTGGGCTGCGTATTGCGCAAACAGCGTCTGGTTGCGCGGCGTCGGAGCCATCGGCGGCATGAAATCCTTGAATTCGATCTTGGCTTTGGTCTGCGGCAAGTTCGCGGCGACGATCGACTGCATCTTCTGCTTGACCCGCTCCAGCTGCTCCGGCGTCAGTGCCCTGATATCGCCGATCGCCTGCGCATTGGCGGCCACGATATTCACGCGACCCGTGGCCGAGGCCGTGCCGCTGTCCTCCAGTTTCGTGGCTCCGCCGCCGACGATCATCGCCGGGTGGAACGTGAGGTTCGGCTCTCGCAGTTCGCCATGGAAGCGGGCAATGATGCGCGCGATCTCGAACACAGCCCCGTCACCGACACTGGGTCCGAAAACTCCGGAAGAGTGTGCCGCGGTGCCTTCAACTTCGAGGCGCCAGTCCGTCGCACCGCGCCGCGCGGTCGACACGTAGTCCTTGCCGTCGATCGTGACACCGGACTCGAAACACAGCGCCGCGTCGGCGCGTCGACCGGCTTCGATGAACTCCGCGCGTGAAATGCTGGCCGGGTCACCGGGGTACTCCTCGTCCGAGGTGATGAAAACGGTGATCGATCGATCCTCCAGCGCGCCCATCGCATGCAGCGCCCGCAGCGCCTCGATCATGACGACGAGACCGCCTTTCATGTCGTGCACTCCGGGGCCCGCCGCTCGATCGCCTTCGCGCTTCAGAGTTTTGAACGCGCTGAAGGGCTCGAACACGGTGTCCATGTGTCCGATCAGTAGCAGTCGTTTGCCTTGAGTTCCGCGCCGTTCGGCTACGAGGTGATTCGCGCGGCCGACGGTATCCATCTTGACCCACCGTGTGCTGAAGCCCAGCTCCACGAATTCGCGCTGCAGCCGCTCGCCGACCTGTGTGACGCCCGCGACGTTGAACGTCCCCGAGTTGCGGTTAACGAGTTCCTCGAGCAGGGCGAATGAGCGGGTTGCACCGACATCGATACTGCGGAACAGGGCGGTTCGTTCGTTTGCGGTAACGGGTGCGAGAGTCGACTGCTCAGCCGCGCGTGCAGTCACGCCGCTGGCGACACAGAGCAGCAGCGCGGCCAGTAAGGAACGACGCATGTCAGGTCTCCTTCTAATCAAATCGGAATCAGGGTTTGACGTGCTG
>CAIVYV010000311.1 GCA_903910215.1 uncultured Pseudomonadota bacterium | reverse complement strand
TGACTCTCGATTGGTTTCGGCATATCGGACTCGCTCGATGAGTCCGAAGATCCTGATCGTCTATGGCGGTCATCATGGTGGGCGCACAGAACAGCTGCGACGAGCGGCGGCCGACGGAGCTCGCACTAGCGGCGATATCATCGAGTTGCGCGAACAGCCCGCCTTGTCTGCAACCGAGGATGACCTACTCTGGGCGGACGGAATCCTGTTGGCCACGCCCGAACACTTCGCTTACATGAGTGGGGCGCTGAAGGATTTTTTCGACCGAACTTTCTATGCGGTCGAATCACACACCGTTGGCCGACCTTACGGCCTTATGGTGAGCGCGGGTAACGATGGCCAGGGAACCATCGCCGCTATTCGCCGCATCGTCACCGGCTATCGCTGGAAGGAAATCGCCGATCCCGTATTGGTGATCGGCGAGCCGAAATCCGCAGATATTCAGCGCTGCCGTGAACTCGGCGCTACGATGGCTGCCGGGCTTGCCGCCGGAATTTTTTGACGATCGTCAGCGGCCGAGTGCTTTTTTAGCGACCGCAAGATTCGGATCGAGCACGAGAGCTTTTTCGAATTCCGCTCGCGCCGTCGCCGCATCACCAGAATCCCTCGCGCAACGACCGCTCCAGTAATGCGCTTCCGCAGCACCCCAATCGAGTGCGGAACCAGACGCAGAGGAAGCGCCATTCGAATTGTTAGCATCGAAAGCTTTAGTCGCCTCGCGAATTCGAGCGCAGCCTTTACCTTTATCGCCGCCGACGAATTTCGGCCTGAAGTACAGACCAAATCCATCCACCAAAATAACGCGCGGATTTTTCGGCGCCAGAGCGAGTGCTGCCTCGATACTCTTGCCGCTACGCGAGCCATTGCGGATAGCAGCCATGCCGCCCAAGTTGGCGAGGTAGCCATAGCAAGCTGACTGCAACGCGAGAGCCTCGAAAGATCGAGGCTGACGCTGGATCAACGCGTCGAGCGTTGTGACACACGCATCCCCCGCCCGCTTGGCGTCACTGTCACGTTTGGCAAGCACCGCTTCTTGCAACAAGCGGAACTGCTTATAAGCCGAAGCGTATTGTGGGTCGGTGATGGCGGTGTCCGACTCGGCACTCTGCGCCGACGTCGCTGCCATCGACAGTCCGACGACCATCAGGCACAGCCAGCGACGCACGGCGAAGACGATCACGGTGCAGCCTTAACGAAGCGCAATGTCATTCGGTCAGACTCGCCGATTGCATCGTACTTACTGCGATCAAAATTCGGATCGGGTGCTTTGCCGGAACCATAAGGCACCGTGATACGAGTCGGCGGCAACGTCCAAACACCGAAAGGATGGTCTTTGGTGTCCTTGGGGTTTGCATTGATCTGCGATTTATCCGCCAATCGTAACCCGGCCTTCTCGGCTGCTGCGATCACATAGGCCTCGGTAACGTAGCCACTCTCGGCTTTGGGATCTTGCGGTCCCGGATTCGCCCGGTGCTGCTCGACGGCCAACACGCCACCTGGCTTCAAAGAACCCGCGAGGCTGGCAAAGTTGCGATCGACCAAGCCATCAACGCGCATCCAACCGTGGATCACACGCGACAACAGGATGAAGTCGTAGCTGTTCGTCGGCAAAGGAGCTGCAGTCGCACCCCAGTTGACGAGCTCGACCTTGCCGTAGATTTTATCGTCGGCAAAGCGCGCCGCAAAATCGGCGCGGCCCTTGCGCGCAGCTTCCGTGATCGACGGGTTGGCAAGATCAGCAGCCGTCGCGCTGTAGCGCCCACCGGTGCGCGCCGCATAGGGCGCAAGGATGCGTGTCCACCAACCGGCACCCGGCTGCACTTCGAGAATGCTCGCGCCGGGCTTCAGACCCCAGAACTGCAGGTTCTCGATCGGCTTGCGCGCGGCATCGCGCGACTTCTCATCGGCTGAGCGCCACTCGCCACCTGTCACCTCAGTCAATATGGGGTCGATCGAAGTTGCAGCGAGCGAGCTTGTCGCGGCAAAAGCCATCGCGACAAAGGCCAAAAATGCTTGCTTCAATACACGGATTTTCATTGAGACACCTCATATCCTTGAGTGGTGAGCGAAGGCTAACAGAAGCCTGTTGCAGCGCCCAGTCGGGGAGCACACCGACCACGGCTCGAACGCCAAACCCGCATCCTTGAGCGCACGATGCCCACTTTCGGCTAACTAGCCAGATGAATACCAAACTCGACATCAAAACCATCACTGAATTCCTCGCCGAGCAACCCAACGTGGATGTTCATCGAGCGTGGGAGCGGTGCTGGGGCATCCATTCCGGCATCGTCGATCGTGTAAAACGGCGCTTTTCGGTCGAGAAGCACCCCTCCACAAGCGGTAGCGAGTACTACACCTCGCTCGATGGCGGCATGGAGGGCTCCTTCAACGCGTGGACCGGCCCACGAGTCGAATGGCTCGTCCACTCCTGGCTCGGTAATCGCAAGGCGAGCCTCCTCGATATGAATGCGACCGTCTTTCTGTCGCAGCAGAATCGAGTACCGCACTTGGTCGTGATCTTCGGCACAGTGCCGAAACTCTTTTTCTATGCGGACTACACACCGCGCGTCGATCTGCGCACGAACCTCGACTACGTCAATCATTACTACGAGCCGGCCAATGCCAGCGCGATCCGGTTTCGCGGGCTGCCCAACTTCACTTGGAACTGGAGTCACGGTACCTACTTGCGCGGCTTGATGTCGCCGGTCTGCACGAGTGTCATGGGCGAACTCAACGAGGAGAACATCGCCACCTGCGAAAGCTACCTTCAAGAGTTCGTCGGTCGCTGGTTCGAGTGGATCGATGAAGCCGAACGCAACCCGCTCGCTCCCGAGGAGCGCCTCGCGCAACAGAGCTACGATCACTATGTGCGCGAAATCGGGTACCGTACCGATCCCATGAACGTGCTCGCACAACGTGCTTTTGGTCCCGAAGAGTTTCAGCGTCGCCTCGAGCTGCGCATGGGGCTCCGCCAGATCGCCGAGACGCGAGGCAAGGTGGCGATCGATTGATTACCGTCAGACTCGCCCGTCCCGACGACGCTCCGGCGATCGTCGCACTCGTGAACTCAGCATATCGCGGTGATAGCAGCCGTGCCGGCTGGACGACGGAGGCGGACTTGCTCGGCGGTCAGCGTACCGACGAGGCCGCGATTCGCGACTTCATCGCCGGCGCACCGCAACAGCGGATGCTGGTCCACGAGGATGCGGATGGCGCGCTGCAAGCCTGTGTGCAGCTACAGAGCCGCGGTGATTACGCCTATCTCGGTATGCTAACCATCCGGCCCACGCTGCAAGCCGCCGGTCTCGGCCGAGCATTACTCGCAGCGGCCGAGCATGATGCGCAAACCCATTGGGGTATCAGCCGCATGGTCATGACAGTCATCGAGCAACGCGACGAGCTCATCGCTTGGTACGAACGCCGCGGCTATTCCCGCACGGGCGAGACTGCCGCCTTCCCCTACGGCGATGCGCGCTTCGGCGAGCCCAAGCGACCCGACCTGCGATTCGTGGTGCTTACCAAAGAATTGCCTGTCGTACCTTGATGCTCGGGCAACCCACTTGGCTCGTCATCGATTCGTCATACGGGCTCAATAACCTGCGGGCATGCGCAAATATTCGCTGCTCATCGCCTGTACGTTGGCGACTCATATGGTGAACGCCATTGCCGCGCCTCTCGTCATCGCCCATCGTGGCGCCTCGGGTTATCGACCCGAGCACACACTCGAGGCGTATCAACTCGCCATTGAGATGGGCGCGGATTACATCGAACCCGATCTCGTCGCTACACGCGATGGCCATCTCGTCGCTAGGCATGAGCCAGATATCAGCCAAACGACTGATGTCGCCTCGAGGACGGAATTCGCGGATCGAAAACGCACCGTCTGGATCGATGGCGTCGAGACAATCGGTTGGTTCACGGTCGACTTCACCCTCGCCGAGTTACGCAGCTTGCGAGCCGTGCAGCCGCGACCGGATCGATCAAAAGAATTCGATGGTCAGTTTCTAGTGCCGACCCTCGCAGAAATCATCGCGCTCGCGCAACGTGAGTCGAAAGCACGCGGCCGAACCATCGGCATCTATCCTGAAACGAAGCATCCAAGCTGGCACTGCGCACTCGGACTCTCACTCGAAGAGCCACTACTGAGCGCACTTGAGAGCGCAGGTTGGAATCACCGTGACGCACCGGTTTTCATCCAGTCTTTCGAGGCGGGCAATCTGCAGTGGTTACGCAGCCGCACACAAGTTAAGTTGATTCAACTTGTCGGTGGCGTCGGGTCGAACGCCGATGGCTCAGTGATTCTGCCAACGCCGTTTGCGCAACCCGAATGCACGACTTATCCGGTTGGCGAATTGCCTACGAACTTTGCATCGGCTGCGGCATTCGAGGCTATTGCCACCTATGCAGACGGCATCGGCCCCTGGAAACGTTTTTTGATCGGCGAAGTCGATGGACATGCGACGCGACCGACCAACTTCGTCGAACTCGCGCACGCTGCAGGTTTACAGGTGCATCCTTGGACATTCCGCAACGAGCAGATCCATCTGCTGAAGGACTATGCGGGTGACCCAGCCGTCGAATATCGAGCCTTCATCGAGCTGGGTGTCGATGGCGTTTTCAGCGATTTTCCCGACACCGCTCGCCAGGCGATGCAATAGATTGCCCAAAGAAAAAGGCCCGGCGTTTGACGGCCGGGCCTTAAGAACTGCGGTCTTTCGCCGCTTAGAACTTAGCCACTTAAAACTTAGAAGTTGTAGCTGAACTCGAGACCGATCTGGCGCTCGCGACGCAGCACGCCGAAGAAGCCACGCGGCAACGAGTAGGACGCTACCGACGTTGCTGGCGTTGCAGGCACGGTCAGGCCGTTTACGCCGATCAGGTTCTGCTGCAACCAACGAGTCGCACCCGGCGAGGAGTCCTCGTTCGTCAGGTTGCGACCGTAGACACCCACCTTCCAATCAGCCGTCTGGATACCGAAGCGCGCGCCGAGCAGCGCTGCCGCACCGGTGTAGGCGAGGTTATGCACCTGCACCCACTTCTTGCTGGTGTAGGACAAGTCGCTGTTGAGGTAGAACTCGTAGTCACCACCGAACACCGGGCGGACAAAGTCGGCCGTGAGCGAAGCCGTGTGCTTCGCCGCGAGCGGGAACTCGTTGCCAGCGATCGAGCAACTGCCCTGACCGTTCAGATTGCGAGCCGTTGAGTTCGGATCATTCGGATTGAAGATGCCGCCACCACTCGTGATGGTGAACTGCATGTCATCGCAACCGCTCGTGAACTCGGTATCGGCCAAGGCGTAGTTGAAGCCGAGAGTGAGTTCGTCGGTGGCAGCGAACTTGGTCTCGACCTCAAAGCCGCGAACTTCGCCATCGCCTTGGTTGGTGGAGATCGACGTCACGGCGCCCGTCGAGGCCTGAATCGGCGTCGTCAACTGGATGGCCGTCACATCCATCTTGAAGACGGCGACGTTGAATACGAGACGATTATCCATCCAAGTGGACTTCATGCCGACTTCGTAGTTGACCGACTCTTCCTGATCGAAGGATTCGTCCTGCGGACGACCATTGATGATCGCGATGGAGCCGTTGAAACCGCCGGGCTTGTAGCCCTTGGCGTAGTTGGCATACAACGTCAGATCATCCGCGGCCTTGTAGTTGACCGTCACGCGCGGCGTAGTCGACTTCCAAGTGTCGTTACCCCGAATACGCGAGTCATAGGTTACGACCGTCGGACCACCCTGCAGATTCACGACGGGGGTGTAGTCGATCTGCCCTTTCTGCTCTTCGGCGCGACGTACTTCCGCCGATGCCGAGAGCTTGTCAGTGAAGTCGAACTCCACCGAACCGAAGATGGCTTCGTTTTCGATGGTAAAGATCTTCTCGGGACGATCCTGACCGTTGAGGCTCGCGAAGTCGACGCGATGCTGCTTCTGCTCCCAGTCGAACTGATAGGCGCCCACGGACCAACGGAATCGACGATCCTGTGGCGACTCGATCTTGGCTTCCACCGACCAGTCACGGTATTTGTCGACCGCCGAGCTCGCACCTGACGCCATCGGCTGCACGCCGTTGACGTTGGCGCCGATGATGTTCATCGACGAGTGGTCACTGTCCGCGCCCGTCTTGCGATCGTCACTGCGGCTACCGGCGTTGATGCTCGCCGTGTAGCCCGAGCCGTTGATATCCCAGCTCAAGGAGGCGAGCAGCAAGTCGAGGTCACGATGCACGCCGGAGAACGCAACGCCTTGACGCGTGTCGTAAACACCGTTCGGCGTCGCGGGCACCAAGTAGTTGACGTTCGGGATGCCCGGCACCTGAACGATCGGCTGTGTCACCGGCGCGTCGTTCAAATAAATCGGACGCGCGGTAATTTCGCCACAGAAATACTGGTTTCGGTTGGTTGAACCAGTCAGTCGGTACGAGGCCAGGGAGCGTGTACCCGGCGCGCAATTGTTGAATTCCGGCGACTGGTAGAACAGCGGACGAGTGCCGTCACGATCGCGGTTGTGCGCGGCGCGCAAACGCAGCTCGACGTTCTCGGTCGGCTGGAAATTCAAAGTGCCGCCGAAGGAGACACTGTTCTCGTCGCCGACGGTCTTGCCGGTCAACTCGTTCTTCCACTGACCGTCGAAATCGAAATAACGAACCGAGAGACCGCCGGTCAAGGTGTCGGACAGGCGACCACTCAAGCGACCGCTAATCTGTCGCTCGTCGCCATCAGCGCCGCCGCTGACTGACGCCTTCATCTCATCGCCGGGGCGACGCGTGATGAAGTTGATGGCACCCGCGTAGGTGTTACGCCCGTAAAGCGCACTCTGCGGACCGCGGATCACTTCGACGCGCTCGACTTCGGCCATATCCAAAGTTTGGATGTCGCCCGGGTAGTACACGCCATCGACGAAGTAAGCGACGCCGGTCTCAACCGTCGCGTTGGTACCCGCGAGAACGCTCGCCAAACCACGCACCACCGGACGCTCGTTGGAGCGCCCGAAAGAACGGGAGAACACGAGACCTGGCGCGAACTTCGCGAGGTCATCGATCGAATTGACTTGGCGGTTCGTGATATCGGCCGCCGACAACGCCGTCACGGCGAGGGGCACTTCCTGCAGCGACTCTTCACGCTTACGCGCCGTCACCACGATCTCTTCGAGGGCCGGGCCCGCCGAAGCAGATTCTGATTGTGCAAATCCGGCTTGGCCC
>CAIVYV010000310.1 GCA_903910215.1 uncultured Pseudomonadota bacterium | reverse complement strand
CCAGCCGCTGCGCAGCGACAATATCGAAGAGCACGTGATGCATGCGGAGTACGCAGAAATTCCGCCCGACACCGCAACCACCATCGCGCGCGTTCGTGCCGCCGGGGGGCGGGTGGTTGCGGTCGGAACGACGGTCGTACGCGCGCTCGAGTCGGCTGCTATGGCGTCTGCGAATGGCGTCATCGACGCGTGGTCCGGTGAGACCCGCATCTTCATTCGCCCGGGCCATCGCTTTCGGGCGATCGACGCGCTGATCACGAACTTCCACTTACCGAAGTCGACGTTGTTGATGTTGGTGAGCGCCTTTGTCGGTCGCGAGACGATGCTCGCCGCCTATGCGCACGCGATCGAACAGCGTTATCGCTTCTTCAGTTACGGTGACGCCATGTTGCTGACCCCCGCCTCGGATGCGCATTCATGAGCCCGAATCAACCGAATCGATTGAGTTTCGAATGTATCGCCACTGACGGCGCCGCCCGTCGCGGTCGCGTTCACGCTCGGCACGGCAGCATCGAAACACCAGCCTTCATGCCCGTGGGTACCTACGGCACGGTGAAGGCGATGACGCCGGAGGAGCTGACGGGTCTCGGTGCTGAGATCATCCTCGGCAACACGTTCCACCTCATGTTGCGACCCGGGCCCGATGTCGTGGCCGAGCTCGGTGGCCTACATCGCTTCATGAATTGGTCGAAGCCTATCCTCACGGATTCCGGCGGCTTTCAGGTCTTCAGCCTCGCTAAGCTTCGCAAGATCGACGAGGAGGGCGTCCGCTTTCGATCGCCCATCGATGGAAGCGAAGTGCGTTTAACGCCTGAGAGTTCCATGGACGTGCAGCGCGCCTTGGGCTCGGACATCGTGATGATGTTCGACGACTGCACGGCGTGGCCCGCGACGCACGATCAGGCCCGCCTGTCGATGGAGCGCTCGATGCGCTGGGCGGTGCGCTGTCACCGCCACTACTACGGTGGTGGCGCCGAGGGCTCGGCTCCCGTTCCCGGGGATCTCTTTGGCATCGTGCAGGGCGGCATGTACGGCGATCTGCGCTTGGAATCCTTGCGATCCTTGATGGAACTCGATTTGCCTGGGCTTGCGGTCGGCGGGCTTGCAGTGGGCGAGCCTGAGCCCGAGCGGCTGCGAGTGCTCGAGGAACTCGTGCCGCACATGCCGGCCGATCGACCGCGTTATCTCATGGGGGTGGGGCGACCTGAGGACATCGTCGCCGCCGTTGCTCGTGGTATCGACATGTTCGACTGCGTCATGCCGACTCGGCACGCCCGCAACGGTCACCTGTTCACCTCGACCGGGGTGATCAATATTCGTAATGCGGCGCATCAACGCGATCCAAATCCGATCGACCCTGCCTGCGGCTGCTACACCTGCCGGCACTATTCGCGGGCCTATCTGCGCCACCTCGATCGGTGCAACGAGATCTTGGGGTCTCGGCTCAACACCATCCATAACCTGTATTTCTACCTCGACCTCATGCGCCAGATTCGCGCCGCCATCGAGGCTGGGCAGTTTGCGACCTTCGTCCGAGATTTCCTCGACCGACGGCGCCCCGGGGCGCCTGTGGCATAATCCGCAGCCTTTTTCGCCGCCTTTGCAGGACAGGAGACGAACATGAACGGATTGATTCCCGAAGCCTATGCCCAAGCGGGTGGTGCGGCTCCCGGAGGCCAGCTCGCCCCCTTGTTGATGATGGTGCTCTTCATCGTCATTTTTTACTTCCTGCTGATCCGTCCGCAGCAGAAGAAAGCGAAGGAGCATCAGGCGATGCTCGGCAAGCTGTCTTCGGGTGATGAGGT
>CAIVYV010000309.1 GCA_903910215.1 uncultured Pseudomonadota bacterium | reverse complement strand
CGATCTTGAGTCACCTGTCGAATTCGTCGCTTTGCGTGCCGTGCACTCGCTCGCGTCGGAGGAGAGCTCGCTGTCCGGAGTGGGCCGGCGCGTGACAGATCGCGCACCTGTTCCACGTAAGAGATCGGTTTGTCTGGATGCGAACAAGGGCTTTGAGCAGGTGGATGTCTGGAGGCGTCACGAACTACCACCTGGCTTCACGTTTACGGGACCCGCGATCGTGGAGCAGTCGGATACGACAACACTGTTGTATCCAGGGCATGAGGCGCAGGTCGACGACTTGGGGAATATTGTCGTCAGCGTGCCGTTGTCGGAGATGAATTGACGTCAGAGACAACAGTTTTGATAGCGAAAGTGGGTTGCTAGAGGTTTTTAAGCGTCTTTAACCATTATTTCGACTTACAGCAGGAGACCACGATGAAGAAGATAAGTAGAAGCGGTTCTCTAAGGGGGGTGCTATACGGCACGCTCGGTTTAGTTGCGCCGTTTATATCGGCCGAGTCGGCAGTCGCCGCAGAGGAGGCGGGTTTACAGGAAGTCGTCGTTACGGCGCAGAAGCGCGCCGAAAACATCCAAGATGTCAGTATCGCTATTTCGGCATTTTCCGCTGAGACATTGGCTGCTCTCGGGTGGACGGACATCACGCAGGTTGCGTCTCAGACACCAAACCTCGACATAAAGTATGTCTGGGGCAACTCGATGCCCGTTGCGACGATCCGTGGTATTGGCATGAACGACTTCCAAGCTAACAGCAAACCGGGCGTCGGGTTCTACGTCGATGAGGTGTATCTCCCATCAATCGCATTGATGGGATTGCAATTGTTCGACATGGAGCGACTGGAGGTTCTAAAGGGTCCGCAGGGTACTCTCTACGGCCGAAACACCAACGGTGGTGCCATCAACTACATCACGCGAAAGCCAACACAAGAGTCCACGGCATATGTCAAAGGATCATTCGGGCGTTTCGACCGCTTTGAATATGAGGCGGCGATGGGTGGGGCGCTAAGCGAGACCATCTCTGGCCGACTGTCTGTGTTCGGCGTCCAGCAAGGTAAGGGACACGTGCTAAACCGTGTTAGCGGAAAGAAGCATGGTGAAGTTGATATTAACGCATGGCGCGCGCAGTTGCGGTTCCAGCCGTCTGACTCGCTCGACGTCAATGTGAATGTCCATGGAGGTCAAGACAGTTCGCAGGGCGCCTACTTCCAACATGTTGGATTTTGGAACAAGGGTGCTACCGGGGCGACGCCTGCAGCAAGTCGTTTCTGCTCGGCGGTATTGCGCGGACAGCGCGATCCTGCGAACTGCGTCGACATACTTCAGTACAGCGACAAGGACAACAACATCTACGCAGGCGACTACACTGCTCGAAATGATCTTGTCTACAACGGCAACAAGATCAACTTCGATGATTGGGACCTTGACAACAGTAGTATCGGTGGCGGTATCAACGTAGCTTATGAGATGGAAAACGGCATGACGCTGACCTCCATCTCCTCGTATGAAAAATACGATCGATTTCAACCTAAAGAGTCGGACGCACAGCCGCTTTTGTTCCTCGACCTTTACTTCGCGAGTGCGATTGAAGCCTTCGCACAGGAGGTTCGACTGGCTTCTTCTGGAGAAGGCAGCGTCTCTTGGATAGTCGGAGCGCACTACACCGATGAGTCTGTCGCCGAGGATCCGCCGCGAGTCTTGTTCGTGGATAACTTTCTTGTGAATCGTGCACAGGTCATTTATGACCAGAATCAGTCACAGGTCGCCGGATTCGGACAGGTCGATTGGCGACTGGCAGAAGACTTGAAGCTGACGGTCGGTGGCCGCTATTTGAGAGAGAAAATCAACTTCACGAGCGAGTCATCCTTCCTGCGTCCACCTAATTTTGATCAAGCGACTCGGATCGTCCTCGCCTCTGTGCCGGGTGTCGTCAATGTTGCTGGTCAGGCACCGATCCCGGTAACTGGCAAGACTGAAAATAATGCATCAACTTGGCGAGTCGCACTCGATTGGAAGCCCGCGGATAACATGCTGCTATATGCGAGCGCCTCCAAGGGTTACAAGGGTGGTGGTTTCAATGGTGGTTTCGTAACGAATATCGCACAGTGGATTCCGTACAAGCCCGAGGATGTCAGAGCGTACGAAATTGGATTTAAGAGTGACTGGGCAAACCGTCGCCTGATCTTCAATGGCGCGGCGTTCTACAACGACTACACTAATCTGCAGGCAGTGTCGTCGCGTCCGTCGGCGGCAGGCGTAGTGCAAAACTTTCTCGCAAACGTGTCGGAGGCCGAGATCTACGGTGCCGAGTTCGACCTGACCGCACGGCCAGCGCCCAATCTTGAGGTGCGTGCGGGTTTGGGATTACTTCGTACCAAGAACAAGGATCCGCAGCCCTTGTTTGACGGCCCATTCGCGGCGGCTGGAGTGATCGCTCCACGCAAGCTTGCGAACTCACCGCCATACACTCTGAACCTCGCGGTGCAGTACGACATGCCGATGGGCGATGGAGGATATCTGCGTTTTGCGACGGACTTAAACCGTGCGGGTAAGCAGTTCAAGGAGATCCAAAATAATATCGCTCTCGAGGTTCCCGATCAGGGTATGTGGAACGGCAGCATCAGCTGGCGACCAGCGAGCGATAACTGGAGTGTATCGCTTTACGGCCGAAACCTTGCAGATACGGAATACATCATGGACACGCTCAGCACGCCGGCTTCGAACGGGTGGGGCGTTATCGTTTACGGAATGCCCCGCACTTACGGTTTAAGTGCAGAATATCGTTGGAAGTAATCTGTTGCGGCGGATGGGTGGTCGATTCAGCCGGATCGGCCACCTGTCCGCATCATTTCGGCGAATGGAGAGCGTGCAAATGCCAAAGCTACGGCGCCGACGGGCACACAGACGCCACCAACCAGAGCCATAGCTGGGCCGAGTGCGTCCACGTCGTCAAAGACGTAACGTGCTGCGAGCGGTACTACCGTTGGACCGAGGGTATAAGCGAAGATTACCGCGCAAAGGACGAACATCGAAAGAACTTGCCCGCGCATGCGATTTGGGGCGATCAGCTGAAGCACTGCGGGCGCAAGTCCTTGTGGCAGCGACAGCAAGAAGACAATCGGCGCGAGCATGACGGTAGCGCCAATCAGAGTTGGCATGAGTGGGCCTACTACCACCAGCGGAGTGAGCAACAGCATCGCCTTCAACGAGACGCCGATCTCTGCATCATCCTTACCGCTCGCCGCAGAGCGTTGTGCCCACCATCCACCGACAAATGGTCCGATGGCACCGAAGGTGACGAGCAGTACGGCATAAATGCCGCCGGCGACTCCGATAGATACGTCATAGCTGCGTCGCAACATCTCGGGCGTCCATATCAGATAAGCGGTCACTGCCGTTCCAATAAGCCCGTAGCCTACAAAGTGACTGATAAGCAGCCGTTTGTTTCCGGCGATGAACTGCATAACTTCGCGCAAGGGCAATTCTTTGCGAGTGTCTCCGGCTTTCGCGGCCAGTTCTTGGCGCGGGGGTTCGCGTACGGTCAACATGAGAAAAACAACGAGAACTCCGGGTATAGCTGCTGCGAGAAACGTAAGCTGCCACGGTGCGAAGTTCGCAAGAGGTGTGTTTGCAAGATCTGCATCAGCGATGG
>CAIVYV010000308.1 GCA_903910215.1 uncultured Pseudomonadota bacterium | reverse complement strand
GCTTCGGATCCGTGACGTTCATGGTGCCGGTCATCAGTGGCACGTTGTAGCCTCCGCCCGAGGTCACATTGACGACCACGCTTCCCTTGCCGAGCAACTGTTTGGCGATCAGCGCTTCAGTGAGCTGATAGTGCGACAACAAGTTGGAGACGAACGACGCCTCGCGTCCTTCGCTCGTGACGATGAGATCGTCGTTCAGCACACCGACGTTGTTCATCAGCGCATCGAAACGCTGACCACGAGCAATGAGCCTCTCGATCAAACGCTCGGTATCGGCTGTGGAGGTGAAGTCGCAGCACTCGGTCTCGAGACCCGTCAAACCCGCTGCCGTAACCTCCGCGCGCAGTTCGGCGAGCTTGCTCTCACTGCGCGCAGCGGCTAACACGGTCGCGCCGCCACGCAACGCCTCGAGCACCATCTGCCGCCCCAAGCCACCGGAGCCTCCGGTGACGAGCCAATGCTGACCGCGGAAGTCAGGAGCAAACTTCGGCCAGAACACGCGCCTCGCGAGATAGCCCACCTGCGTAAAGCTCAGCGTAAAACGGCCGTAGAACGCCAAGACTTTCTTCAATTGCTG
Source organism: uncultured Pseudomonadota bacterium (assembly GCA_903910215.1). GTDB lineage: Bacteria > Pseudomonadota > Gammaproteobacteria > Steroidobacterales > Steroidobacteraceae > UBA964. Next base: position 4,799 of record CAIVYV010000308.1, on the reverse strand, counting down.
CCACGTCATCGGTTGCTCACTCCTCGGGTGTTAAACTGCAGGCTGTCATGCAGCGCAGCAAGTTGCCACAAAATGTCGATACGATCCGCTATCTGCTGCGCAGTGGCGAGGGTGCTCGCGCACTCGAAGCGATCGGCGATCGCTGGTCGTTCCTCATTCTGCGCGATGCGTTCTTGCGCATTCGACGCTTCGAGGATCTGAGGCGCCGTACCGGCGCCGCGCGCGGCACGCTCACCGCACGCCTCAACGCCCTCGTCGAACACGGCGTGCTCTACCGGGTCCCCTATGGCAAAGCGCCGAGCCGCCTCGAGTATCGACTGACCGAAAAGGGGCTCGATTTCTATCCGGTCGCGCTGTGCATGTGGCGTTGGGAACATCGCTGGGCCGGCGAGCATGGTCTGCCACCGCGTATCCAACATCGCAGCTGCGGCCACAACCTCGACCCGACACTCACCTGCGTACATTGCGACGAACCGGCGCGCCTGCAAGACATCGCGTCGACGGCAGGCCCTGGCGCTCGCTACCCGGTGACGACCGAACGCACGACGCGGCGACGCAAGAGCGCCACGGCCACGAGCCACGCCGAGGGCGTCGACACCACCATGTTTCATGCGGTCGACACCGTCGGCGATCGCTGGACCGCACTGCTGCTCGCTGCGCTTTTTTTTGGCTTGCATCGCTACGACGACATCAACTCCGTGCTCGGCATCGCGACAAACATCCTCGCGGATCGACTGCGACTTCTGCTGTCGGCAGGTGTCATCAAACAGCACCTCTATCAGGACAAGCCGCCCCGCTACGAATATCGACTCACCGAGAAGGGATTCGACTTGTTCCCGTTCTCGCTGGCGCTGCACGAGTGGGGTTCGCGCTGGATGCCCTCGCCGCATGGCCCGAGTATCAAGATGACCCACAAGAGCTGTGATCATCGACTGAAAACTCGCTTGGTCTGCGGCAGCTGCGGCGAGGCGATCGACCCACACGACGTCGAAGTGATCATCGACTCGGCGCCGCGCCGCAAGCGCGCTCAGTCGCGCGGTGGCAAAGGAAAGAAGCCGCTGGTTCGACGCACGTAGTCCTGATATTCAGGGCGCTTCTTCAACATGCGGCGCTCGAGCAATTCCTTGCCCATCATGCCGAGGATCGCCCACATCATGAAGGCAGGCGATGCGAGACCGATCCACCCCCAAGGCACTTCGGCCGAGATAAGTCCGAAGCCGAGCCACACGCAGCACTCACCGAAATAGTTCGGATGGCGCGAGTAGCGCCAAAGACCGGTGTCGAGTACCCGCCCTTCGTTGGCGGGATTCGAACGAAAGCGCGACAGTTGCAGATCGGCCATTCCCTCGAAGGCAATGCCGAAGAGCACCAGAGCCGAACCGATATAAGCGAGAACACCCAACTCAACCGGCTCTGTAGCGACCTGCGCAAACACGAACGGAATCGCAATGATCACCACCGTGATTCCTTGGTAGATATTCACGTGGATGAGGCTATGCCACGCGTAGCTCTTACCCTGGGACTCGACGTGCTGACGCAAGCGCGCATAACGTCGATCTTCACGACCCCAGTTGCGCCACAGCAGATAGCCGCCGAGCCGAGCCGCCCACAACACGGCAAGAATCATCACCAACTCGCGGCGTGGCTCGGCGCCGTCAGCCAAGTAATAACCGATCACCGCCGCAATGCCGATACAGGGCGCGAACCAGATGTCGACGATGCTCGAATCTTTGATCGCAAGACCAATGACCCACACCACGATGAAAGAAATCATGATGTAAGACGCGACCACCACGAACAAATCGATCAAGGCTTGATGCATTTCCATAACCTCTCCCCCTAGACGATCAAGGAACCGCTACTCGGCGCCTTCCAACTGCGTGAATTCTGTTCTGCGATCAACTCGTCGATCCGCGTCGCCAACGGCTCGGGTATCGCCATAGTGCGACGCGCCTCGAGATCGGCCGTGGTCGAAATCACCTCGAGCACACTCGCTAGGCGATTGCGTGTCTCGTCGATGATGAACATCACGGACAGCACCCGCTTCGGACCTCGCGCGACGAGACAAGCGTGCCCCGTGACCACATCACCCACGTGCATCTCGTCGAGAAACCAGATGTGGTGCTCAAGGTCGAACATGCCCACTCGGCTGTCACGAACGTACTCGGCACTGATCCCCATCATGTCCATGAAGGGGTAGCCGGCCATGTCGTAGAGCGCCGTGTAGTGTTGAACGTTGACGTGACCGTTCAGGTCTTCCCAGGATGACGGTACGACATGGCGCACGAGCTCTGGCAGCTCACGCACCTGGTCCACCGTGGGCATTTGCACACGTGCCAAATTGAATCCCCCCTCGCCGAGGCTCCGGTGACTTGCACAACAGAACCTAATGCTTCTATCCTGACCGCAGCGCCGCATCGACGCAAGAGGGGACGACACATGAGCCACGCCGATACCATCCGCGAGTACTACGCCGCTTGGGTAAAAGATGACGTTGCTGCCGTGATGGCGCTGTGCACCGACGACGTGGTCGCAGGCATCATGCCGGGCAAAGAACTGGTCGGAAAACAGGCCGTGGTGCAGTTTCTCGACAAGTTCGCCAAAGGAATGACGAACAAGCGCTACGACATCCACGCCATCGTGGTCGAGGGCGAGGTCGGCATGCTCGAAGGCGTCGAGAACTACACCAAGGATGGCAAGCCGATCAGCCTGCCCTTCATGACTGTGTTTCGCTTTCGCGACGGCAAAGTGTGCTCATGGCGCGATTACTTCGACATGACCACACTCTTGAAGCAACTGCAGGCTTGAGCGTCCGATGAGCGCTCGGCATCGTCCGGCGTGGTTCAGTGCAACCACTCCTGCACGCGAGGACTGCGTCCTCAAATATATGCTCGACAGCAGAGCGGCCCGCTTCCCAGATCGCCGGTTCGCGCGATTCGAGGACGGTACGCAATGGACCTATGCCTCGTGTCGCGATGAGGTTCGCCGTCTCGCCCAAGGCTTACAGGCGCGCGGGGTCCGCAAAGGGGATCGCGTCTTCGTTTGGCTGCCAAGCGGCCGACCCATCGTGCTCGCCTGGTTCGCGATCAACTATCTGGGTGCGATCTACGTTCCGCTGAACACGGCCTACAAAGGCAAAGTGCTCGAGCACGTCATCAATGCCGCGGGCGGCTCCGTGATGTTGGCTCATCCGAGCCTCACGGAACGTCTGCAGGGCCTGCAAACACCGAAACTGCAGCAAGTGTTCACGGATGTCGACGCCTTACTCGGCGATGCGAGCGCGCTCGATGACAGTACCCCGATCGAGCACTGGGATATCCAGAGCATCATCTACACTTCTGGCACGACCGGCCCATCCAAGGGCGTGCTCTCGCCCTATCTGCAGGGCTATACGACCGCCGTCGTGAACTACGGCTACCTGCAGGATGGCGAGTGCATCCTGATCAATCTGCCGATGTTCCATGTCGGCGGCACGAGTTCGATCACCTGCGCGCTCGTACGCTCGGGCAGTTTCTATTTGGTCGAGGGCTTCAGCACGACGCAATTCTGGAATCAGGTGCGCGAAGGGCAGTGCAGCACCACCTCGGGCCTGATCGGCGTCATGGCGGCCTTTCTCTCGAAAGCCGAACCACGCGCCGATGATGCCGATAATCCGCTCAAGTACATCACCATGTTCCCGGTGAATGAAGAGACCATCGCTTTCGCCAAGCGCTTCGGCTTCGACTACCTCACCGGCTTCAACATGACCGAAGTCTCCACACCCTTGATGACGGACATGAACGCGCCGCCCGATGGCAGCTGCGGCTGGCCCCGTAGCGGCATCGAGTGTCGTCTGGTCGACGAGAACGACATCGAGATTCCGCGCGGCCAGATCGGCGAACTCATCTGTCGCAGTGATATCCCCTGGAACATGAACGCAGGCTACGACGGCCTGCCCGAAGCCACGGCGCGCGCCTGGCGCAACGGCTGGTTTCACACGGGCGATCTCTTTCGCCAGGACGAGCAAGGTAAGTATTACTTCGTCGATCGCATCAAAGACACGATCCGCCGTCGCGGCGAGAACATCTCTTCCTTCGAAGTCGAGAATGCGATCCGGCAATTTCCGCAAGTCGACGAAGTGGTCGTCGTCGGTGTGGCCAACGAAGTAGCCGAGCAAGACGTACTTGCGGTGATCAAACCCAAAGCGGGAGATCCCTTCGATCCGGCGAAGCTCATCGAGTTTCTCTCGCCCTTGCTCGCCTACTTCATGATTCCACGCTATGTGCGGCTCGTGAACGAGATTCCTAAGACCGAGACGAACAAGCCGCGCAAGGTCGTCTTCCGCGACGAGGGCATCACGGCCGACACTTGGGATCGAGAGAAAGCCGGTATCCGGCTCAGACGCGAACGCCTCTGAGCTCGAGCCGCGCGGGCTTTAGCCACCCGCGCGCAAGATGCGCACGGGAATCGCGCTCATGCGCGGCAGACCGCTCAAGGCATCGAAACCGCTCGCATCGTCAATGAGCGCTGCCGGGTTTGCATCCTCGAAGCCGTGCGCCAAAGAAATCACTCCGCGGCGAATATCATCCGCCAGACGCACTCGCGCCCGAGTGCGCCCATGGCGCGACTCGATCTCGATGGGCATATCATCGTGCAACCCGAGCGCACCAGCATCCTCCGGATGCACGTAGGCCGGGTTGTGCGAAAGTCGTTTGCGCAACGCGGGTAGGCGCTGACCCACCGAGTTGTAGACGGCGTGCTCGCGTCGCGTCACGAGTAACCACGGGTAGTCTCGGTCGATCTGCTGCGCTGCGATCGGC
>CAIVYV010000307.1 GCA_903910215.1 uncultured Pseudomonadota bacterium | reverse complement strand
GAGCGCTATGCACGGATGGTTCGACGACGATTGGCTCTGGAGAACCGGATTCGTGCCTTGACCGCTCAGGGCAAGTTACAAGGCTGGATCATGGGTGCCTTGCCGATCGGCTTGGCGGCGGTGTTGTGGTGGTTGAATCCGAACGAGATGAACCAGCTGGTCGAATCGCCAGCGGGCTGGGCCGTCATCGCAGTGCTAGTCGTACTCGAATGGGTCGGTTTTCTGCTGATTCGGCGCATCGTACAAATACGCGTGTAGCGAGGGGTTATATGGTGAGAGCGGATTGGCTGATCGCCGCCTCGATGACGGTCGCGGTTTTCGCAGGCGCTTGGTTGCTCGCGCGTTCTGTTACGTCGGTTGCAGCGCGTTGGCGGGTGGCACAAAACGAGACGTCGCTTGAGAACTCGGTGCCGTGGTTGTGGCGCGTCATGGTCGTCCTGAGTGCGCCATTGGCCCTTTGGCTAGGTCCGCGGCTATCGCTCAGTTTGCGCGAGCGCATTCAACGTGAGTTGCGTGTCGCAGAAATGGACGACGGATTGTTACCGCATCAGTTTTTGGCCATCGCTTTGTCATTACCCATCCTCGTAGGTCTAGGTGCGCTGATTTCAATGGGCACCATCACGGTCGCGCTATTGGCAGCATCTATCGTGGCGTTACTGCCATGGTGGTGGCTAAAAGAAGCGGCTGCTCGACAGCGTCTGGAAGTGCTTCGCGAGTTACCGATGTATCTAGACATGTTGACCTTGTCCCTCGAAGCGGGTGGTGCCTTAAGTGTGGCTCTCAAGATTAGTACCGAACGTGCGCCGGATACTTTGTTGAAGCGTGCATTCATGCGAGTGCAGGGAGATCTGCGTGCTGGGCGATCTCGAGTCGAGGCTCTAAAAGCGTTGGCGGAGCGACTCGACAGTCCGGCTGTCACGGCCTTGGTGGCCGCCCTGATCCAAGCGGATTCGAGCGGCGGAAGTCTCGCTGACGTGTTACGAGCGCAATCGGAGCAGCGTCTCGATGAGCGCTTTGCGCGTGCCGAGAAGGCGGCGATGGAGGCGCCCGTCAAAATGCTGGGTCCTTTGGTGCTTTGTATCTTTCCCTGCACGTTCATCGTACTGGCGGCGCCAATCGTGTTGCGCTTTATCGATCTATCACCGTGAGTAGTCTGATGATGTTGGCACCACTGCGTGTGAAGCTCGCTCAAAGTTACGCCGATCGACTGCGTGGAGTGGGTTTGCGCGTGGCCTGGCGCGAGTTCGATGCCGTCTGCATGCCGCGCTGTCGTGCCGTGCATACCTTGGCTTTGGCGCGTCCGATCGATGTGGTTTTTGTTTCGGTCGATACGACGATCGTGGAGGTCAGACATCGAGTTAGGCCATGGCGTATCGTCGTGACTCGTGCGCCCAACGCCGTAGACGCGTGGGAGTTCCCGGCAGGCAGTTGCGAGGCGTGTGGTGTCGTCGCTGGCTTATCAATCGACGCGATGCTGTGTCGAATGGTTCGATCGTCTGACCCGTAAGCGAGTTGTAGCGTGGTCAGATCAAAGCGGTATTTTCCCGGGCAGGCGAAGCGTCGTGAATCGGGCGCATCGATGGTTGAGTTCACGGTGGTATTTGCGCTCGTTCTGTTGCCGGCGCTGATGGCAGTCTTTGAGTTCGCGCAGTTGAGCGTCGCGAAGCAGAACCTGCGCTACGCGGTGTTTCATTCGATTCGGGTAGCCGAGGCGGCGACCGAGTCGCCGGATATCACCATACTGCGTTTGCATTTGGGTCGGGCGCTGTTACCGTCGCTAGCCGATCGATCGGATGACGCAGCAGCTGCGCTTGCGGCTGCCGCTGCGCTGGCTCTGGCGATGGAGTCAAGCCTGGCGTCGCCGGAGGGGTCGCCCGAGAGAGTTGGCTTGGCGTCACACCGGTTCAGGCTTCCTGGCCTGCATCGTGCTCCAACGTGTGATGTGGGTTCAGCTGACTATCCG
>CAIVYV010000306.1 GCA_903910215.1 uncultured Pseudomonadota bacterium | reverse complement strand
ATTTTCGCAAGGTCATGGCGGAGACCGGCGAGCAGCCGCGTCTATCTGTAACTCATCTAAAGCATATCGAAACGCCCGAGCAGCTCACTAAGGACGCTCTGTTGTTTCGCATTCCGCTCGCGCCCTCGCGCGACGGTAACACGGTGGAGACTCACGTTGAAGAAGCTGCCTATGGTGATGCTGCTGGCCGCTACCTGGCCGCCCTGCGCTTCGCGGAAGGAGCGCTCTCGGGGATGCGCAAGGCGTATCGCGGCGATTAAGCGACGCATTGAAGGAGATCGTTCATGTCCCTCGCGAACATACTCAAGCTCTCAGGTGGTGCACTGAATGCTCAGACAGTACGTCTGAATACCATTGCATCGAATCTGTCGAACGTGGAGACCGTCGCAGGCTCCGCTGATGAGGCTTACCGCGCGAAGCGGCCTGTTTTTCAGACTGTTTTACAGAACGCAAGCAACCAGCTGGAGAGCGGCTTTGGTGTTGCCGTCAAAGGTATCTCGGAGACAAAGCGTCCGAATGCCCAAGTCTATGACCCGGAAAATCCGCTGGCGGACAAAGACGGCTACATCTATCGATCGAACGTCAACCCACTCGAAGAGATGACCGACATGCTCGACGCTGCTCGGTCTTATGAGACTGCGCTGACGACAGCCAGTACCGCGCGTGAGTTGATGATGCGCACGATCGATATGAATACCAAATAATAAGGAATCAACGCGATGACCAGCACCATCATTCCTAACTCAAGTCGCCAAGCGCTACCGCCAGGCGTGCTGAGTTATGAGTCCGAGAAGCAGCAGGAAGTACAGCGCTCGGGAACACTCGGGCAAGAGGACTTTCTGAAGCTCATGACGGCGCAGTTGAAAAATCAGGATCCGATGAAGCCTATGGAAAATGGCGAATTTCTAGGGCAGATGGCTCAGTTCTCCACGGTCTCATCAATTGGCGAAATGTCAAAGCAGCTGCAGTCACTAAGTGATCAGTTCGTGTCGAGTCGCATGCTCTCTAGCGGTTCCTTGATCGGTCGGCAGGTCTTATCCGAGGGGAATTACGGCGACTTGCAGGACGGTGTGCCACTCGATGGCGTAGTCCGGCTGACTGAGCCTGTCGATGGCGCAGTGGTTTATGTACGTAATGCCGTCGGCCAGGTCATGGAGACTTTTGAGCTTGGTCCTGCGGGCAAGGGCGACTATCCCTTTTCGTGGGACGGGGCTCTCCCAGGTGGTGTGAATGCGCTGCCGGGCCAGTACAAAGTCGATGTCGCTGTGACACGCGCTGGGAAAACAGAGTCGGCTAGAGCGCTGCTCTACACGCCTGTAAACAGCGTGACTATGAATGGACAAGATGTGGTTCTGAACTTGCAAAACGGCGCGACAGTTCCGTTATCGCAAGTCACCACCATGCGTTGAAATTGAATTCACAAACGTTTTAAGCGGAAGCACCAATCCGGAGATCGAGAAATGTCGTTCTATACTTCATTGACAGGCTTGAATGCCGCGACAGCCGAACTCGGCATCGTGAGCAACAATATCGCCAACGTCGGCACCATCGGATTTAAGAAGTCGCGCGCCGAATTCGGCGATATCTTCGCCACTTCGCCGTTGCAGAACGCGTCCAGCTCAATCGGACAGGGCGTGTTGTTGAAAGGCGTTGCGCAGGAGTTCTCTCAAGGTAACGTCGCCTTCTCGCAGAACTCGCTCGATATGGCGATTCAGGGGCAAGGCTTCTTCGTGTTGAAGCCGAATTTGACTTCGAATCAAACGGTATACACTCGAAACGGCTCTTTCCGCGTCAATAACGACCGATACGTCGTCGACTCGTCAGGTCAGTTCGTTCAGGTTTTCCCAGTCAACGACGACGGATCCGTGGTTGCAACCGGCCTCGATTCGGCAAAATCATTGCAGCTCCCGACCACCTCGGGCCTGCCGAAAGCGTCATCGAAGATCGATCTTGGCGTAAACCTGCCGGCGGATGCTGAAATCATTCCTCAGCAGGAACAATTCAAATCTGGCGCTGCTGTCTACCGATTCGATCGAAACGACCCGAATACGTTTAACCGATCGACCTCGATCACGGTGTT
>CAIVYV010000305.1 GCA_903910215.1 uncultured Pseudomonadota bacterium | reverse complement strand
GGTATCGGCTCTTACGGCGCGCAGGAAGTGCTCGACAACTGCTTCACGAACAACATCACGAGCTTCTGCAGCCTCGTCAAGCGTAACTCGCTCGGTGAGCTCGAGGGTGATGGCTTCGGTATCGTCCAGGAGACTCGCAACCTCTCAACGCTGACGGCCGAGGGTGTCGACTACGCCTTCTCCTACGCGTTCGAGTTGGGTGAAGTGGGTCTGACGGCTGGTGTATCCGGCTCGCACACGCTCGATAGCTCGTTCAAGTCGAGCCCGGCCTCGCCGTTGATCGAGTGCCAAGGCGTGTACGGTGATACGTGTGGTAACCCGACGCCGAAGGATCGTGCGAACTTCTCGCTGTCGGCGGATTGGCGCGCGTTCTCGGCCTCGGTGTTCGTGCGTCACCTGTCATCTGTCGATGTTCAGGCTCGTAACGACGATCCGGATCAGGTCGGTCGCAGCATCTACCTCATCGAGAACATCCCTTCCTTCCAATACGTCGATCTCTCGGTCACCTGGAAGTGGGACGATGCGCTGCGCGTGACGTTTGCCGCCCAGAACGTGACGGACGAAGATCCGACCGTCGTGGGTAACATCCCGGGTGGCAACACCTCGGCGAACGCCTACGTCGATATGTACGATCCGCTCGGACCTCGTTACAGCGTCGGTGTCTCGTACAAGTTCTGATCTCGACGTTAACGTTGATAACGAAGGGGTGTCGCTTAGGCGGCACCCCTTTTTTTTGAAGAGAGCGATCCATGAGCAACGTGCAGCAATGGTGGCGTGAGGCCAAAGAGGCGGAAGCAGCAGGTGACAAGGCCGCTGCGAGACGCGGGTATGAGGCTATCGTGGCGGCGCAGCCGTCGGCAGCACGGGCCGTCATCGCTCTGTGCCGACTCGACTTGGAAGCCGGGCGTGCGACGACAGCATTGGAGTTGCTCGAGCGGGTGAAGCCGAACGAGATCGAGCCTGATGTTCTCGTCGACTTTGGTCTGACACGCGCTGCAACTCTGCGTTTGCTCGGTCGCTACGAAGACGAGTTCGAGGCGTTGCAAACGACGCTCGCCATCGACCCCTATTGCTGGCCCGCGTTGCTGCAAAAGGCTGATTTGCTCGAGCGGCAGGGTAAGCCGAAGGCAGCCGCGCTCGTCTATCGCGATGTGCTCAAGATCTCGCCTCCCGCAGAGTACCGACCCGAGTCCTTCCGTCGGCCTCTCGCCCATGCCGAGCAAGTGGTCGCGATGTACAGCGAAGCGCTCGAAGCGAGCTTGCTGCAAGCCGTCGATGGCTTGCCGGGTTTGAGCGCGCGTTGGCGCGAGGCGATTTCGATGTTGGCGGGACGGTCCAAGCCGTTTCTGTCGCAGAGCAATCAGCTCGGTGTGCCGCGTTTACCCGCGCAACCGTTCTTTCGGCGCGAAATGTTCGATTGGGTGCCCGAACTCGAGAAGCGTACCGCCGATATTCGCGACGAGATGATCGCAGCCTTGAGTGAAGCCTCCGCCGAGTTCACGCCGTATGTGCAGTACGGTGCCGGTGACCCGGTGAATCAATGGGCGGAGCTCAATCACTCGCGCGCGTGGACGAGTTTTCACCTGTATCGCGGCGGTGAGCCGGTCGAGGCCAATCTCGCGCGTTGCCCAAAGACGGCCGAAG
>CAIVYV010000304.1 GCA_903910215.1 uncultured Pseudomonadota bacterium | reverse complement strand
TCAAGGCTTTGTCGGCCGAGGCCTTGCAGACCAACAACCAACAATTTCTCGAGCTCGCCAAAGGGCAGTTCGAGAATCTACAACTGCAGTCCAAGCACGATCTCGAATTACGTCAGCAGAAGATTGACGACAGTCTCAAACCCATTCGCGAGTCGCTCGGTAAGGTCGACTCGCAAATTCAGGAGATCGAGAAGGCTCGAGTGGGCGCTTATCAATCGCTGACTCAACAGGTCGAGCAGTTGATGCGCGAGCAGGTATTGCTGCGCAGCGAGACGACGAACCTCGTCGGTGCCTTGAAGCAGCCGGGCGTACGCGGTCGTTGGGGTGAGATCCAGCTGCGCCGCGTAGTCGAGCTCGCTGGGATGCTGGCCTACTGCGACTTCGTCGAGCAGCACTCGGTCGAAACAGAAGAAGGGCGTCTTCGTCCCGATCTCATCGTCAAGTTACCGGGAGGTCGCAATGTCATCGTCGACTCCAAAGTGCCTCTCGCGGGTTATCTCGCGGCGCTCGAGGCGCGCGACGATGCGACCCGGGCGCTGAAATTGCAGGAACACGCGCGCGCTGTCAAAGCGCATATCACCGCTCTGTCACGTAAGGGCTACGCCGAAGAGGTTCGCAGCAGCGCGCAGTTCGTCGTGCTGTTCCTGCCGGGCGAAGTATTCTTTAGCGCAGCTCTAGAGCAAGATCCATCGCTGATCGAAGCCGGTGTCGATCAGGGTGTGATGATCGCGACGCCAACGTCGTTGATTGCGCTGTTGCGAGCGGTTGCCTATGGGTGGCGGCAGGAGCAGATCGCGCGTAACGCCGAGCAGATCAGCGCTTTGGGCAAGGAGATCTACGATCGTCTCTCCACCATGGGTGAGCACTGGGGCAAGGTTGGCACGAGCATCAAGCAGGCGGTCGATGCGTACAACAAGGCGACTCGCTCGCTCGAAACTCGGGTATGGGTCACGGCACGCAAATTTCGCGACCTCGACCCGGCGCTCGATGGGAATCGTCTTGCCGAGCTCGATGGCGTCGAGGTCGTGCCGCAGTTGCCCCTATCCAATAACGAGTCGACTAACGAGCCGGCTGAGCGAGATTGATAACGCGACTCTCGCCGCGACCGCGCGGATCGGAGGCCGGCATCGGCCGGCCGTTCGCATCGATCTCGATGATCTGCATGTCACCGAATTCCCAAGGACTTTTCTCGACTCGATAGCCCATTGCAGTCAACTCGTTGCGTGTGGTTTCCGCTAGCACGCAGCAACGGCTGTAGACGATCAGATTGGGTGGTAGCAGTTGGTGCTGGAAGCGAGGCGCCGATATCGCTTGTTCTGGGGTCATGCCGAAATCTTTGAGATTGACGATCGTCTGGAAGACCGCCGGAAAAATCGTAGATCCTCCGGGTGTTCCGTAGATGCCGCGAACCGCAGCGCCTTCGAGCAGAATCGTCGGGGTCATTGAGGAGAGCATGCGCTTGCCTGGGGCAATCGCATTGGCGGTGCCGCCGACGACGCCATACAAATTCGGTTGGCCGGGTGTGGTGCTGAAATCGTCCATCTCGTTGTTCAGCAAGAAACCCGCACCTTCGACGACGACGCCACTGCCGAAACTACCATTGAGCGTGTAGGTGAGCGAGACGGCGTTGCCCTTGCCGTCGATGATCGAGTAGTGGGTAGTCTCTAGCGATTCGCCGAGTCCTGGCTTCACGGTCTGCGGAAGCGAGGGTGTCGTCAAATTGATTTCTTGCGTGCGCCGACGCAGGTAATCCGAGTCGATCAGTCGGTCGACGGGTACCTTGACGAAGTCTGGATCGCCCAAGTATTCGGCTCGATCGGCAAACACACGTTTGGAGATCTCTGCGACGAGGTGCACATATCGGGTCGAGTTATGCGGTACGCCTCGGAATTGATCTGCCAACAAGTCCTTCATGCGCAGATACTGGATGAGTGCAATGCCGCCCGAGCTCGGCGGCGGCGGCGTGACGAGCGTGTAGTTGCGCCATTGGCTGATCAAAGGCTTGCGCCAAACGGGTCGATAGGCTGCCAGATCAGTCGCGGTGATGAGTCCTTGGCCGCGCTGCATTTCGGTTTCGACGAGCTTGGCTGTGTCACCGCGGTAGAAGCCATCGGACCCGTGCTTGGCGATGCGCTCGAGTGTCGCCGCGAGCTGCGGCTGCTTAAATAGGGCGTTTTCTTTGAGCTCGCCAAAGTAGCGCTGGAAGTTGGTTTTACCAGCGTAATCCTCTTCGGTCTCACGGACGAGACGGACGAGCTTCGCATCGGGTATGAAACCGTCCTTTGCTAGACGGATAGCCGGCGCGAGAAGCTCGGGCCATGGTCGACTGCCATATCGACGATGCAGTTCCCACAGTCCCGCTACCGTGCCGGGTACGCCCGAAGCGCGATGTCCGATGAGGCTCAGTTGTGGGATGACTTTGCCATCTGCATCGAGATACATATCGCGCGTGGCTGCCGCGGGTGCCGTCTCGCGAAAATCGAGGAAATTCGACTCGCCTTCGATGTGGAGCGTGGCGAAGCCACCTCCACCGAGATTGCCTGCTTCGGGAAAAGTGACCGCGAGTGCGAAGCCAACGGCTACCGCGGCATCGACGGCATTGCCACCAGAGCGCAAGACCTGTTCGGCGACGGTGGCAGCGGGCCGATCGGGTGCAGCGATCGCAGCCACATCGGCGCGGGCCGTGATGGTAAGCAGCAACGCGCAAAGCAGGGGGAGGATCGCGGTGTGGACGAACTTGAATAGACGCATGCCGCATGTTCGCACAGCCCATCGAGCTCGTGCATCATGCGGAGTAATAGGGGGCTCGTCACATGCAAAAAAACCACATTTCGCGTTCGGCAGCGTGGCTGACGTGGTGTTTGTTGGCGGTCATCACCCCGGACCTCTACGCGCAAGGGCAGGACTCGACCGCAGGCGAACGTAACCTGCGCATCATGGCTGAACTCTTGCCAGGGCATTACGACAACGCGAACCAACATTACTTCGATCAACG
>CAIVYV010000303.1 GCA_903910215.1 uncultured Pseudomonadota bacterium | reverse complement strand
TCTGGCGCTACGCAAATCGATGCGGGCGGCTCTCGATGCGGATGACGACGCACGTCTCGGGCGCGCACTGAGCGGACCGCCTTACGATCGTGCCGCTACGTTGGCAGCACTGTCGAGCGCGCCGCGACAGGCGGAGTGGATTTATGAAGTGCCATTCCTCGCGCATGCGGCACTCGAGCCGCTGTGTGCAACAGCCGTCGTACATGCCGATCGAGCCGAAGTCTGGGCGCCCACGCAACAACCCGATCGGTGTCGGGATGCGATCGCGGCCATCACCGGCTTACCGCGCGAGCGATGCACTCTGCATGTCACGTTTCTGGGCGGCGGCTTCGGTCGAAAATGGGAAACGGATTTCGTGCGTCAGACAGTCACCATTGCGCGTGAGCTCGCGCGCAATCGACCTGGCACGCCCGTTAAGCTTACGTGGACGCGTGAACAGGACTTCCTGCACGATCGATTCCGGCCCGCTCACGTAGCTCGCTCGCGGGTGGGCTTGAGCGATGACGGCCAACTCCTGGCGCTGCACAGCCGAATTACCGGCCCGAGCATTTTCACATTCCAAAAACGCAACCTGCCGCCCGGTGTCGCCGATCCCTTCGCTGTCGGACTATTGATCAATGACTTCTATCGGATGCCTGCTCGGTTCGCCGATTACGTCGAAACCCAAGCGCCGGTTCCGATCGGCACCTGGCGCTCGGTAGCCCAGTCGCAGAACGGTTTCTTTTCCGAGAGCACGATAGACGATATTGCGACAACCACTCGGCGAGACCCCTACGCCTTGCGACGCGAGCTGTGTGCGCATGATCCTCGAGCACTAGTCGTGCTCGAACGTGCCGCACAGTTGACACAGTGGGATCGCCCGTTATCCAAAGGGCGCGGTAGAGGCATCTCGTTGAGTATCGCTTACGGCTCGTACTGCGCCGAGGTCGTCGAAGTGCGAGTCACTGGGCGTCGCGTGCAGATCGAGAAGATCACGGCCGTATTCGACTGCGGCTTGATGATCGATCCAGGCACGGTCGACGCTCAAATCTCCGGTGGCGTCGTCTTCGGCCTCTCTGCAGCCATCGATGGTGAGATTCGCTTCACGCAGGGGGCAGCCGTCGCGAAGAATTTCGACTCGGCACCGGTGCTGCGAATGACTCAGACGCCGGTCATTGTGGTCGATCTACTACGGACGGAACATCCACCGGGTGGAGCAGGCGAGGCGAGCGTACCCGGTGTCGCGCCCGCGCTCGCTGGCGCTATTTACGCAGCCACCGGTCAGCGGCCGCGCCGGTTGCCGCTCGTTGCCGACGGTTGGGAGTTCACATGAGTCTGCAGCGAGTCGGCTTCTGGCTAGGCGCGAGTCTCTTTTCTTTGATGCTGCTCTTGCCTGCGCCCGGTGGTTTGTCGCTCGAGGGTTGGCGCGTCGCCGCATTGACGGTGCTGATCGGTTGCTGGTGGTTCACCGAGGCGGTGCCCGTGACGCTCACGGGTAGTCTGCCGTTCTTGTTATTACCGCTACTCGGGGTGTCGAAGGCCGATGCCGTTGCCGGGCAGTACATGTCACCGGTGCTATTTCTGATTCTTGGCGGTACCCTGATCGGTGCGGCATTCGAGAAGTGGAATCTGCACCGCCGTGTGGCGCTGTTCGTGGTGTCGCATGCGAATCCGGAGCCACGCTCTTTGCTGTTCGCCGTGATGGCAGTGACGGCTGTCGTGTCGATGTGGGTTAATAATTCAGCGACCACGGTCATGATGCTGCCGATCGCGCTAGCGGCCATCAGCGCCATCGTACCCAACCTCGATTCCCCCGACACGGATGCTCATCGGCGCAACTTCGCTGCGGCCATGATCCTCGGCATTTCATTGGCCTCCAATATCGGCGGGTTCGCTACACCGATTGGAACACCCGTGAACTCGATTGCCGTCGGCATTCTCGAGCGCAGTTTCGACACGTCAATTTCTTTCGCCCAGTGGATGAGCTACGGCGTTCCGTTCATGTTGGTCATGCTGCCCATTACCTGGTGGGTTCTCTGTCGTGTCACCTTGCCGTTCCAGTTCGACGGCGGAACACGTGAGTCCATTCGGGCTGCGATCGGCGTTATGGGACCGATGGGCGCGCCTGAGAAGAGGGTGGTGGTGGTGGTGAGCGTGGTCGCGCTCGCGTGGGTATTTCAGCCGTTCGTCGAACGACACGTGTCGGGCATTACTGATGCCGGGATCGCGATCGCCGGGGCGCTGTTGCTGGCGCTGCTGCCCTCGGGCGCAGCAGGGCCGAGCCAACCGAGAACGTTGCTCGAGTGGGACGATGCCAAGCGCGCTCCCTGGTATCTCATCTTGCTATTGGGTGGAGGCCTCGCGCTCGCCGACGCAGTGGTGAAGTCGGGTCTATCGGCATGGCTCGCACAGGCGCTCGGCGCCGTAAGCGATTTACCTTTGTTGCCGATGCTGTTTGCCATTGCCTTGCTCTGCGCGCTGATCACCGAGGCAGCCAGTAACGTCGCTACGGCCACCATATTCATGCCGATCGCAGCGAGCCTCGCGCTCGGTGCAGGCTATGACCCCGTGCTTGCAGCGCTAGCTGCTGCCATGGCCGCGAATCTCGGCTTTGCGAATCCTGCTGCAACCTCATCCAATGCGCTCGTGTACTCGACGGGTCGTATTCCGATCACGGCCATGCTGAAAGCCGGTTTGCTCGTCGATCTGGCGGGCGCGATCACCATTGCTGCGGTGTGCCTCTGGATCGTTCCGCACCTGCTTTGAGAGATGAGTTTTTATCCACTCATCGTTGCGCTGTTGGCGTGGGGCTCGGCAACAGCTGCCGCACTCACGCCGGGCAGGGTCACGTGGCCAGCTGCGATGTTCGTGGCGATGCACGTCATCGCCGTGGGTGCAATTACCGTGCTCATAGCCACGCAGACGATCCACTGGGGTGCGCTGGTCTTGCCGCTCGCGACCTTGCGCAGTGTTTTCAGTGTGGCAAACGATTGGGCCAACGACGATCCCGAGGCGACGGCTCGCGTCCGTGGCACGGCGATCAAGGTTCCGGGTGTCAGCCTAGTGTGGGTCTTAGGCTGGGCGGTCGCAGGGAACGCTGGGTAGGTCGGCTAGCGGCGCTTGGGGAAGATCACCAGTGGCGCATAACACCGAGCGTCGTCTCGCCGCTACGGCGCGCCAATGCGTACACCTGTTCCGGAGTCAAACGCTCATCGGCATGGTCAGAAATCATCCGTAGACACGCGTAGGGAAGGCCGAACTCGTGACACACCTGCGCCACCGCTGCGCCCTCCATTTCGACACAGAGCGCCTCAGGCGTCACCCGCTGGACGCGCGCTCGCGCCACCTCATCGCCAATGACCTGATCCCCCGTGGCGATCGCGCCACGGTGCAAGGTTGGCGGCATGTGACCCGCGTGACGCTCTGCAGTTGCCCAGCGCCCGTAAGCAGACTCCAAGCGCGCAGAGAGCCTCTCACACGCGGGCAATGCCGAAAGACCGAGTAACGGCACCTCGGTGGGCGCGAAAAAGGGCCGGGCATCGAGATCATGTTGAAAGAGGCGATCTGCGAGAACGAGATCGCCGATCTGCAGGTGACTCTTGAGCGCACCAGCAATACCAGTAAAAACAATCGCTTGTATCGGATATCTCGAGAGCGCGTGTGCTGTCGTAGCAGCCGCAGCGACCTTACCCCAGCGCGAAAATGACAAAACCACCGACTCGGCACCGATCGCGCCCAACGCGAACTCGCGACCCGCGCCATGCTCCAGCTCGAACGTGGATAGCCCCGCGCGGAGGGCTGCGATTTCCTCGGGCATGGCCGATAGCAGCAAGATCATATTTTATTTAACATAATATACATTATACGAACCATGATATGGGCCACGCGAGCACCGGAGTGTCGCATTCCTTGGCGTAAACTGCGCGCTGTGTCGACTGCCGAATCCCCCCTGCGTTTACTCGTTTACAACATCCGCTATGCGACCGGCACCGGTCCGGCGTTTCATCTGCCACTACCAGGTGCTGGCTACCTACGCAGCAGCCGACGTGTCCTCGATGACATCACGCAGTTCGTGCGTCGCGAGGATCCCGACATCGTCGGACTCATCGAGGTCGACTCCGGTTCGGTTCGCAGCGGCCTCGTGAACCAGGCTGAATACATCGCGGATCGGCTTGGTCATTACACGGCCTACGAGTGCAAATACGGCTCGGCATCGATCAACCATCAGCTGCCGATCGTGCGCAAACAAGGCAATGCGATCTTGGCGGCGCCGCGGGTCACCGGCGAGCGTTTCCATTATTTTCCGACCGGCATCAAGCGACTCATCATTGAGATGGAGTTGGATGACGTTTGCATCTTTCTCGTGCACCTATCGTTGCGTTATCGGCACCGTCAAGAGCAATTACGCCATCTGCACGACCTGATTTTGAAGGCGCAAAAACCCGTCGTCGTGGCCGGTGACTTCAATACCTTTTCGGGTACCAACGAGCTCTATCTCTTCATGAGTGCGACAGGCCTACGCAGCGCGAACGTCGGCGGGCTCGCGTCGTTTCCTTCACGCTATCCGCAATTCGAGCTCGACTTCGTGCTCGTGTCTCGCGAAATTGA
>CAIVYV010000302.1 GCA_903910215.1 uncultured Pseudomonadota bacterium | reverse complement strand
TGCTATGGGCTCATCAACTGAAAACTCTGCCTACGGACCAACTCATAATCCATGGGATTTATCCAGAATTCCTGGCGGCTCAGGTGGTGGATCTTCGACAGCACTTGCATCGACCTCAGAAGCCATCACCGGAGACCACATGAAACTGTACGGATCGATCATTTCCCCCTACGTCGCCCGAGTCGTCTATGCGGCTCGGATGAAGGGATTGAATCTCGACGCGGAAATGCCGACGAACGGCATCAAGTCACCGGAATATCTGCAGATCAATCCGCTCGGTAAAATGCCGGCTCTCGATATTGGTAACCAAGCGATTGCCGAGTCGATGGTGATTCTGGATTATCTTGAAGACGCTTACCCGCAGAAACCCTTGCTGCCGGCTGATCCCGCTGAGCGTGCGCGCGCACGACTCCTCGGCCGCATCGTCGATCTCTACGTCATGCCGCAAGGCAATGCTTTCTTTGGCAATCTCAACCCGGAGAAGCGAAATGCCGACGCGGTGCAGGCGGCAACGACAGCCTACCGGAAAAGCTTGGCCCAACTCGAACACTTCATGGCTCCTTCGGCTTACGCCGATTGCGCTCTGCTTCCTTGCCTGCAGATGATGGGCATCGTGACGAATCTGTGCGGCGTCGAAGAAGACTTCAAGGACTATCCGAAGATCGCGCAGTGGTGGTCATCGATGCAGGCGAATCCGCTCACACAGGGCTGGATCAAGGAATACGACGCGGGTTTCCGCGGCTTCTTGCGGAGCCGTCACTAAATGTTCGGCTGGCGCGTCGCGACCTTCGGCGGACCGGAGGTTATGGAGTGGGTCGAAATGCCGGAGCTTGTGCCCGGCCCTGGCCAAGTACGTGTGGCCGTTAAGGCCTCGGGAATCAACTTTGCCGAAACCCGTATGCGTTCGGGGGCGTATATCGGCCAAGCGTTGCCCTTCGTCATGGGAATGGAATCGGCGGGCATTGTCGAGGCCATCGGACCCGGAGTGACCTCCGTCGCCGTAGGTGATCGGGTCTTCGGGCGAGCTCGAGGCTCTCACGCAACGCACGTGCTTTTCGATGAGGTGCACACACTGCGCCTCCCCGACTCACTGAGTTTCGTCGAGGGCGCTGCGATACCGGTTGGTTGGCTGACGGCATGGCATGCCCTCGTCACCGTAGCGCGTTCGCGCGCCGGCGAGAAAGTGTTGATCGAAGCGATCGCCAGCAGCGTCGGTAGTGCCGCACTGCAAATTGCCAAGTGGCAAGGCTGCTGGGTTGCCGGTACTGCAAGTCGTGACGATAAATGCGCACGTGGCATCGCCGCCGGCGCCGACGCCGCCTACAACTACAAAACGGGCAACCTTCCAGAACTCGTACGCCACGATACAAATGGGCATGGTATCGATATCGGCCTGATGACCATTGGCGAAGAAACCGCAGCGGCATTGTTCGATTCGATGGCGGCCGAAGGACGCATCATCATGTATGGCAGCACCGGCGGACGACAGGTGTGCTTCAACCTGAACATCGGCATGCGCAATCTGCAATTGCTGGCGATGAGCATCTCATCAAGTGCGCGATTCATCCCCGAATCGATGCGCAGTTTCCGCGAGCTCGCTCTGCCGCTGTTTGCCAACGGCAAATTTAAAGCGGTGGTCGATAAGACGCTACCGATGAGTGCCTTGGTCGAGGCGCACGGCATGGTCGATGCTCGCACTCACTACGGCAAAGTGGTCTTGGTCAACCCTTAGAAGACGATAACGACCTTGCCGTCCCGATCGGAGCCAGTCATCGCTGCGTGCTCGCACGCAGCGGTGATTTCTTCTAGACGATAGCGCCCGGCGATCCGGGCCGAGAGCGCGCCCGTTGCGATTTTCTCCGCCAGATCGGCATAGAGCGCGCGCACCGTCGGCGCGCTTCTTTTTGATAGCTGTCGTACGAAACTCAAAGCATGGAATTCGATACCTAAGCGAAACAGGCGATAGAAGTCGAGCTCACAATGCTGCGCACTCATGGCGCCATAGCAAACCAATTGCGCTTCAGCCGACAAGCATTCTGCGATTCGTCGCGTTGCGGATCCTGCGACCGCATCGATACCCAAGCGAATCGCAGCGCCTGAGGTGGCGGCAGTCACTCGATCCGCAAGATCGGGGCCATCGATCAAGACGACATCACCGCCCATCTCGATCAATTCAGCCACCATCTCCGCGCGCCGCACTACATTGATGGTTTTGATGCCCCGCTGACGTGCCAACTGCAGTACGAAGCGGCCGCAATTAGAGTTCGCGGCATTTTGGATCAACCAATCGCCTTCGTTGAGCGCGACGAAGTCATCCAGCAGAACAGCAGCGGTTGGTCCATTGACTGTCAGCAGACATAGCTGCGCGGCATCACCCTCAGGTGCAGGCATGCAGCGACTGGCTATACACCGCACCTGTTCGCTAAAGGTTCCAGACGCCAGCGCAGGAAAGACGCGGTCACCTATCGAATAAGCGGTGACGGCCGAACCCACGCGCAGGACACGACCAACTCCCTCAAACCCCGGCGTACGCGGCAACGGGTTTCGGAACATATCGGCACCCTCGATGGTGCGCAGATCAGCAATGTGCATCGCTGCTGCTTCCATACGGATGACGATTTCGTCGGCAGCCGGAACTTCCTCTTCGACCTCGACTACGCGCAACACATCGCGGGGATTGCCATAGCGCTCGTGTAGCGCCCGACGAAAGCGAGCAGAACTCAAAGAATACCGCGCTCGGTCATCCGAGCAATGGCATCTGCTTGACGCTGCTGGAAGTAGGCGCGATCGGGGATCATCACCTTGTCACCCTGCAACAAGCCATTGCGGCGACGCAGATCTGCTTTCGCGTACGACTCCGCAAACAAATCGAGAGCCTGCCTCGAGAGCATGTTGCTCATGGCGGGACGACGTCGATAAGCCCTCAACCCCGCCATGTCGAGAAAAGTATTGGCGACCGATGAATTACCCAGCCCCGCTACAACCATCTGATTGCCGTGATAGTCGATGACATCGGAGTAGCCATTGCTGGAATCGACAGGCACATCGATGCCATGCAACGCTGCCGTATTCGCCGACACGACATAGGCCAGATTCTCGAGTGCACGCGCGCGTCGTGCGATTTGCTTGATCGTCAAATTTGGTGATGCCACTTCACTGGTGGAATGCAAAAATACTTCTGCCCCACGAATGGCATGGGCACGCGCAATTTCAGGATAAAGAATTTCTTCCGACGCGATAGCAGCGATTCGACCGATCGATGTATCCGCGACCGGGAACACGGCCTCGAGGCCATAGATGTCGAGATAGCGATCCCACACGTCATGGGGTGTAGGCGCAAATATCGAAATCAAGCGCCGATAGGTAAGTATGCGATTTCCCGACGGATCGAAAACCCAGCACGCTTGGAAGTAAAGACCCGGAAAATGATCGTCGGTCTCGTAGCCGTTACCGGCGAGATACACGGCGTGTTTCTGGGCAAGCGCACCGAGAGCATCGTACTCGGGGCCGCGCGGATGCAGAGCGCCTTTGGCCGCCCACTCCGGAATAGTCTCACCCCAGGGCGGGCCGGACAGAATGTACTCCGGCAGTACCACGAGCTTCAGATCAGTGCCGATCCAGCGACGAGCGCCGGCTACGGCCTGATCGATTCTTGCGATCGATCGCTGCATGCGGGCGGCGGATTCCTCGCGCGTCTTATCAGGATGAACGCCGTCGCAATCGATCTGCAGCGCCAACGCGGCATAACGATCCAGTTTGCTGATACTCAAGATCAAAACTCCAATAGATTCAGCGTAGCCGCGTTTCGGCTAAATCACTCCAGGTTTGCAGATCGACGATCACGCCACTGCTGACCAGAAAACGGTCGCACCAACGCACACCAGAAAACGCGGTACCGTCCTTCCAGGCCCCCGACATCTCGCCGCGCACATAAACGGCAACGCCGCCTGCTGCTTCACAGACCTCGAAATGATCAGTCTGTTTGTGAACCGAGGCGTATCGATCCGCGCCGAAAGCGGCGAAGTCTTCGAGCCGGGAAAAACGATGCCCACCAGAGATCATGATCGACATAGTGGGCGACATCAGCTTGAAAGCGGCCGGAAGATCCCGTGCCGACATGTTGTCGAACCAGCGACGCACTAGGGCAATCGAATCAGCCCGTTCGGTTCGAGCCGTTCCGACAACGATACCTGCATCGGTTAATGAGGATCCCATGGCCGAAGTATGCCCGATGACGGTAGCCGATACACGGCCGCATGCCTTAGCCTTCGTATCATGAAAATCGGAATCATCGGCAGCGGTTCGGCCAGCACCGAACTGCCCCCACATTTCCACACCGAAGCCGCTCGATTTCCCGGCGCTGAGGTCACGCTTATACAGCCTCGGCTTTCGATGTTCGCCTTTACCCCATACGAACGACTCTTGGTCGACGTCGGGTATGTCGACGCCGCGCAAAGTGCCGCGCAAGCACACTGCGATGCCATCCTGATCAACTCGTTCGCCGACTATGGCATCGAGGCGGCAAGATCCGCCGTCGAGGCACCCATCATGGGCGCAGGTGAAGCGGCATTACGGGAGGCGAGCGTCACGGGCGAAGGGCGATTTTGCATCTTGACCGTCTGGCCAAAATCAATGGGCTTTCTGTATGACGAACGTCTGCGATCACTGGAGATGGTGCCGCGCTGTCTCGCGATCCGGCATTTTTCGGCCGAGGACGAACTGTCGCGACTTGCCGGCGACACCAGCGTCATGGCGCGCATGGCCCGACACGAACACGACATCATCGACGCGCTCGGCACTGCTTGCGAAGAGCTGATCGCGCGACATCGTCCGGACTCCATCGTACTCGGCTGCACTTGCATGTCGCCGATTGCCGACGCCTTGGCAAAACGCTGTCTTGTCCCCGTCATAGATGGGGCCGTCAGCGGTCTGCGTCTTTTGGCATCGGGCAACCACATCGGTTCACCGGTATCGGCTCGAACGATGGCCAAACGGGCCAGCTTGATTCCCGATATGGTATCTGCCTGGATTGGTACGGCGCACTCGCCGGCTCCGGTTGCTACACCGGACTGTCCAGTGTGCATCACCGATGTCGAATGAAATCTTTGATTAGATGAGGCTGTCATGAATCGAATCACCCGCATGATCCTATCGTGCATCGCTGTCGCCATGTTCACGCCATTTGCCGTCAGCGCGGAAAAACTCTCGGCTGAACGAATGTGGTCCATGGTTCGTCTGGGTGATGCTGATATCTCGCCCGATGGAAAACTTGCCGTGGTTTCAGCGACGCGATTCAACGTCGAAGAAAATCGCGGTTATACCGATCTGTGGCTCTATCCGACCGACGGTGGTACAGGCCGACAGCTCACGACGGACGCTGCTGCCGACAGCTCGCCAAGCTTCAGTCCCGACGGGAAGTGGATTGCGTTCGTGTCTAAACGCGGTGATGACAAGGAGTCACAGCTCTACCTGATTCCGACCGACGGCGGCGAGGCACGACGACTGACCGCCATTCCGACAGGCGCCAATGCCCCAAAGTGGTTTCCTGACGGGAGCAAGATCGCATTCGTATCGGCGATTTGGACCGATCTCGCCGAATGGAAAGCGCAAGGCAAGCGCATGAAGGATCGGGCTGATAGCAAGATGAGCGCCAAAGAATGGGACCGTGCGCCTGTCTCGTATTGGGATCGATTCCTTGATGATCGCCAGCCGCATCTGTTCTCGATACCCGTCGAAGGGGGTGAGCCAACCGCCATCACTCGGCAGTCGGGCCATCATTTGTCTAAGGCCGACTACTCAGCCTCCTCATACGACATTTCGCCGGACGGTACGGAAGTTGCCTTCGTCACTAACGTCGATCAAACCGGTGTCGACCCGAATTACGATGTAATGACGATTGCAGCCTGCGGCTGCAAACCGGCCGTCAACATCACCGAAGGCAATTCTGCGGACGACAGCGCGCCGTCATACAGCCCGGACGGTCGTTGGCTCGCCTACTCGGCACAATCGATCAAAGGTTTTTACGCTGATCGATCTAAACTCATGCTTCGATCGCGCAGTGAATCCACAGTTCAAGATCTCTCGGGCTTGTGGGATCGCTCCGTAGGCACGCTGATATGGCATCCGAATTCCAAATCGATTTTCAGTGCCATCGACGATGCGGCGACGAGTCGAATTTATCGTTTCGATTTGTCCAAGCCTGGTAATCCGACCGCCATTACGCGTAACCCAAGTTTCGGCGGTCTCGCAATCGCCGATGCGCAAACTAAGAAGCCTGCTGCAGTGGCCATCCGACAAAGCTTCTCGGAACCCCCAACCCTGATTGCCCTTGATCTCCATAGCGGCGCGGCACGAACTCTCAGTCGCCTGAACGACACCGTTCTGTCGCAAACCTCTCTTGGCAAGGTAGAGAGCGTTACTTATACGGGCAGCAATCAACAGCCGATCCAGATGTGGGTCGTTTATCCGCCGGATTTCGATCCGACAAAAAAATATCCCGTGTTCATGCTGCTGCACGGCGGGCCTCACAATGCCATTCAGGACGCCGTGCAATGGCGCTGGAATGCGCATGTCTTTGCCAGCTGGGGTTACATCGTGACATGGCACAACTTCCATGGCTCGAGCGGTTTTGGTCAAGACTTTGCAGACGCAATCAATCCAGATCGCATCAGTAAACCCTACGAAGACACCATTAAGGCCGCTGATTGGCTGGCATCCCAGCCCTTCGTTGATGCCGATCGAATGGTCGCCGGCGGCGGCAGTTACGGTGGCTTTCTCGCGAGCACGCTCTTGGGCCGCACGCACCCCTTCAAAGCGCTCATTGCGCATGCAGCCGTTTACAATTCGTTCACGCAAATCGGTGCAGACTATGGCGCGGAGCGAGATCGCTTTTTCGAGTTCTGGGAAAAGCCGGAAGATTTTGCGCGTTATTCGCCACACATGAGTGCCGGCAATTTCGTCACGCCAACGCTCGTCATTCATGGTCAACTCGATATGCGTGTGCCGGTGAACCATGGCATCGAGCTCTTTAACACGCTGCAGAAGCGCGGCATCACATCTAAATTCGTCTACTACCCCGACGAAAACCACTGGGTGCTGAAACCGCAGAACTCTCTACATTGGTACCAAAGCGTCAAAAACTGGATCGAGTCATACGCATCACCGGGGGCTCGCTAAATGAAACGTCGCGAAGTTTTATCGTCAGGGATTGCATTGGCAACGCTGGCGAGCATGCCCGGTCGAGCGGCCGTCATACCCAAGGCGCGCAAGCCTCTTGATATTCTCATCTTGGGTGGAACACGTTTTCTAGGCTTGCATATGACCTCGTTCGCGTTGAGTCGTGGCCATCGCGTCACGTTCTTCAACCGAGGCAAGACCAACACATCTCGTTTTTCCGAGATCGAACGACTGACAGGCGATCGTAACGGCGATATCGCCGCATTGAAGGGACGGCGCTGGGATGCAGTCATCGACAACTCCGGGTATGTGCTACGACAAGTCACCGCAACGGCTGAGCTGCTGCATGCGACGACGCCGCTGTATGTCTTCGTTTCCACCGTATCTGTCTACGCTGGCTTCGAAAAACCGAACGACGAGAATTCGCCACTCGGAACGTTGACGGACCCGACGACCGACAAAGTCGACGGCACCACCTACGGCCCGCTCAAAGCACTGTGCGAGGGGGCGGCGCGTCAGGTTTATGGTGACCAACGCTCGTTGATCATCCGCCCGGGCCTGATAGTGGGACCTGACGACAACACCGACCGATTCACCTACTGGCCGGCTCGCGCGGCTCGCGGTGGCAAGTTCGTGGCGCCCGGAAGCCCGCGTGATCCGGTTCAATTCATCGATGTGCGCGATTTGGCGGAGTTCACCATCGAATCGGTCGAAAGAAATTTGAGCGGCACCTTCAATCTACTCTCACCGCCCGGCCGCCACTCCATTGGTGACGTCGTTGGCGCATCGGCAGAAGCGGCAAAGCAAATCACGAAAGCGGACGCCGAACCGGTTTGGATTCCCGC
This sequence comes from uncultured Pseudomonadota bacterium, assembly GCA_903910215.1. Lineage (GTDB taxonomy): Bacteria > Pseudomonadota > Gammaproteobacteria > Steroidobacterales > Steroidobacteraceae > UBA964. The sequence continues at coordinate 849 of CAIVYV010000302.1, read as the reverse complement.
AGGCTTTCTGGATGAGCAAAAGGTATCGGCTTGGTCGGATATGCCTGTATGGGTGCCCTCCGAAGGCGATAGCGCGGGCTTTGCCGCTGTCAGTGCTGCCCGCGCAGTGAGCGCAGGCATGCGCAGTCGCCCCGTGCTGGAAACCGCGACTGATACGCTGCGCTGGCACCTGTCACGCCCGGAAGCGGAAAGATCAAAACTTCGCGCTGGCATTTCTCCAGAACGAGAACGCGAAGTGTTGGCTCGCTGGGCAGCAACGTCGGGGGTTTAACGTCATGCGCTGGATCGTCGCACTGTTCAAATGGATCGGAAGCTTCATCGCTTTGGCAATCCTTGCCATCGTCGCCTACGTATTCTGGTTGAGCGGTTCGTCCCACGAGCCCACCGGTGTACACCGATTCCAGAACTACCAGACTGTTAACGGACCCATTCTGGTCTTCGGTGGCAATCGAGGAACGGGTCTCGGCATCGTCAAGGAATTGAGGGCACGGGGCGAAGCGGTGACAGTCGCCGTGCGTAGCTCATCGAATACGGCTGAACTAGAAACACTCGGCGTCGACACCGTCGTAGCCGATGCTCTCCAGGCAGACACCGTAGAGTCTGCTCTGCGTGCAAAGCCTTTCGTCGCCGTGATTTCCACCCTCGGAACCTCGCGAGGTGAACAAACCCAGCGCCCTGATTTCATCGGTAATCGTCACGTGATCGATGCTGCCAAGTCGGCCGGTATTAGACGCGTGCTACTCATTACCGTTATCGGCGCCGGCGATTCCATCGAAGCTGCGCCGCTACCATCGCGCCGTTTTCTCGCCGAGGTCATCGAGTTGAAAACTCGCGCTGAAAACCATCTGC
>CAIVYV010000301.1 GCA_903910215.1 uncultured Pseudomonadota bacterium | reverse complement strand
GCGCTCGATTGCGATCGATGGAATCTGCTGCATCCGACCGAAACGGCCCGTGTGCCGTACGTTGCAGAAGTTCTGCAGCACCGCGCTGGCCCCTTTGTCGCCGCCAGCGACTACGTTCGCAACGTGCCGGATCAGATCCGTCAATGGGTGCCGGGCCGCTACGTCGTGCTCGGTACCGATGGTTATGGTCGATCCGATGGCCGCGAAGCGCTGCGTGCACACTTCGAGGTCGATCGTCGATTCATCGTGCTCGCCACGTTGCGAGCCCTGGCTGACGAGGGCGTGGTGCCGCGTTCGCTGCTCGCCGAGGCGATCAGCACACTCGGTATCGACGTCAACAAGCCCAACCCGCTTAACAGCTGACGGAAGCAACCATGGCAAGCATTGAAGTGCGTGTTCCGGACCTCGGAACGTTCAAGGACGTCGCGGTCATCGAGTTGCTGGTCAAGCCAGGTGATCAAATCGAGGTGGACGCCTCGATCGCGACGCTCGAAACCGAAAAGGCCACTATGGATGTGCCCTCGACGGTCAGTGGCAAGGTGGTATCGCTACACATCGCTCGCGGTGGCACGGTTAACGGCGGTGATCTGGTTGCCATCGTGGAAGGCGAGTTGCCGACTCAGGCCGTGGCACCGACGGTCGCTGCAGCACCGCCTGCCGCCGCGACACCGGCCCCAGTTGCAGCGCCCGTGGCGGCGCCGGTTGCGGTGAGTGCCGCACCCGCGTCGGCACTTATGGCGCTCGGCGTTGCGCTCGATGCACCTTCTTTCGGCACGGCGCATGCCGGCCCCTCGGTTCGCAAGCTCGCACGCGAACTCGGTGTCGATCTCGCCCGTGTGGCTGGGTCGGGGCCCAAGGGTCGTATCAGCCATGAGGACGTGAAGGCCTGGGTGAAGCGCGCGCTGCAAGGCGGGCTTGCATCCTCCGCGCCGACGCTACCGAAGGTCCCGGTGGTCGACTTTGCGGCTTTCGGGCCGATCGAAGTGCAGCCACTCAGTCGAGTGCGCAAGATCTCCGGTCCGCGACTGCATGCTTCTTGGATCAATCTGCCGCACGTCACACAATTCGACGAAGCGGATATCACTGAGCTTGAGGCTTTGCGTCAATCTTTGAAGGATCGCGCCGTAGCGGAGGGCGTCAAGCTCACGCCGCTCGCCTTCATCATTGCGGCATGCGCGCGGGCGTTGCTGCAATTTCCGAACTTTGGTTCCTCGTTGGACGAGTCTGGCCAGAACCTCGTTCAGAAGAAGTATTGTCACTTGGGCTTCGCAGCCGATACACCGAACGGCTTGTTGGTGCCGGTAATCCGCGATGCCGATCGCAAAGATATCTTCGCGATCGCACGCGATTTGGCGCAGTTGTCCGAGAAGGCGCGCGCAGGCAAGTTGCCGGGTAGCGACATGCAAGGCGGTTGCTTCACCGTATCGAGCTTGGGCGGCATCGGTGGTACGGCCTTCACGCCGATCATCAATGCACCGGAGGTCGCGATTCTCGGTGTGTCGAAGTCTGCGATGAAACCCGTGTGGCGCGATTCGGCCTTCGTGCCGCGGCTGACTTTGCCCTTGTCCTTGTCGTACGACCATCGTGTCATCGATGGGGCCGAGGGCGTTCGCTTCACGACTTGGCTCGCCGACTGCCTCTCCAAGCCTGCTGAGTTGCTCAGCGCAGCGCGCGTCTGAGGTTGTCATGAGCATCAAAGAAATCACCGTTCCTGATCTTGGCAACTTTGCCGAGGTGCCGGTCATCGACGTGCTTGTCAAAGCGGGTGATGTGGTCGAGGTCGACTCGCCACTGTTGACGCTGGAGACTGACAAGGCCTCGATGGACGTGCCATCGCCTGTAGCCGGTACCGTAGAGGCGATTCTGGTGGCCCGGGGTGAGAAGGTGTCAAAAGGTCACCTGATTGCGCGGATTCGCGCCGAGGTTGATACCAGCGCGGCTCCGGCTCCCGCCGCAAAGCCAGCGGCTCCGGCGGCTGCGCCATCAGCTCCTGCGGCAAGCGCCGCAGCTGCTGCGCCGCGGGAACCCGCGCCGCCGGCCGATCGACATACGCCCGTCGTCGTGCTTGGTGCCGGCCCGGGCGGTTACACGGCCGCGTTTCGAGCGGCGGATCTTGGCTTGCAGGTAACGTTGATTGAACGGTGGCCCACGCTGGGTGGCGTTTGCCTCAATGTCGGTTGTATCCCATCGAAGGCGCTGCTGCATGCGGCTAAGGTGGTCGATGAAGCTGAGTCGATGGCGGAGCACGGCATCGTCTTTGGTAAGCCCAGCATCGATCTCGACAAGCTGCGCAGCTGGAAGAACTCGGTCGTCGGAAAATTGACCGGCGGCCTCACGATGCTGGCCAAGCAGCGTAAGGTCGATGTGATGCGTGGTCAGGCGCGTTTTTTGGGTCCGCGTGTTCTCGAACTGACGGCGGACGATGGCTCCAAGAGCACTTTGAGTTTCGACCACTGCGTCATTGCGGCAGGCTCGGAACCGGTGAAACTGCCGTTCGTGCCGAATGATCCGCGCGTGATCGATTCGACCGGTGCGCTCGAATTGCAGGATCTCCCGAAGCGGATGCTCGTGATCGGCGGCGGCATCATCGGGCTTGAGATGGGCTGCGTGTACGATGCTCTCGGCGTGAAAGTCAGTGTCGTCGAGTGGCTCAAGCAACTGATGCCCGGTGCCGATGCCGATCTCGTCAAACCGCTGGAGAAGCGACTGCGCAAGCGCTACGAGCACATTCTGCTCGGCGTGAAGGTCAGGGCCGTCGAAGCACAGGCCGACGGGTTGAAGGTCACCTTCGAAGGTGAGTCGGCTCCCGAGCCGCAATTGTTCGATCGCGTTCTCGTCGCCGTGGGTCGTAAGCCAAACGGTCTTCTGATCGGTGCAGATGCCGCCGGCGTCCAAGTGGACGAACGCGGTTTCATCAGTGTCGATAAGCAGATGCGTACCAACGTGCCGCATATCTTTGCCATCGGCGACATCGTGGGGCAACCGATGCTCGCCCATAAGGCGACGCACGAGGGTAAGGTCGCAGCCGAAGTCATCGCGGGTGAAAAGCGCGCTTTCGATGCGCGGGTGATTCCATCTGTCGCTTACACCGATCCCGAGATTGCTTGGGTCGGCGTGACCGAGACCGAGGCAAAGGCCAAGGGTATCCCGTACGAGAAGGGCGTGTTCCCGTGGGCAGCGAGTGGTCGCTCACTCGCGCAGGGTCGCGACGAGGGGTTCACTAAGTTGTTGTTCGATCCGCAGTCGCACCGCGTCATCGGTGGCGGTATCGTGGGTCCGAACGCCGGTGAACTCATCGCCGAAGTGGCGTTAGCGGTCGAGCTCGGTGCGGATGCAGCCGATGTGGGGCTCACCATCCATCCGCATCCGACGGTATCGGAGTCGGTGGCCATGGCAGCGGAAGCCTTCGAAGGAACCTTGACCGATCTCTACATGCCGAAGCGCAAATAGCGCGACTCAGAATCGCTAGCGGCTGGCGAGTCGCTGCAGATCCTCGAGGTAGAGCCGTTCATCGGGCATGCGACCGGCGCGCTGTGCTTCCCACAGCGCACGCCCCAGCGCTTCCATCATCTGGTGTTCAGCGTCATGAACATCGCTACGCGCAGCCAAACGAGCGTGGACGGCCCGAATTCCTTGGGGTCGATCAGTACCGACCTGTTCGCGCAGCGCCATATGCATCGAGAGATGCAAAAAGGGGTTGATATGCCCCCCCTCGGGGGAAAACTCCTGTTGCAAGACCTCATCGCCGCGCTCTAACCAAGAGTGATATTCCGGATGTGCGGCAATGAGATCGACCAGCTGTGCCTCGAGCGGCGTCAACGGTAACTGCGTGG
>CAIVYV010000300.1 GCA_903910215.1 uncultured Pseudomonadota bacterium | reverse complement strand
TCAAGGAGTACCAGGGCGCCCGCGCACAACGCGGAGCCGTGCTTACGCGCGGCTGGCGTGCCGTCACCCGGCTCGAGGCGATCGCTCCGGCGGAATAACGGTCGCTGGCCGTTCGGTCGCGTTTCTGCACACTTTGCCCACTATCGTCGCGGGCGGAGCGGATGTATATTTCCATAATATACATGGATGATCGAGTTGCCTGACGTCATAGCCTTCGATTGGGATCACGGTAATCGCACTAAAAACACCAAGCACGCGGTCGCTTGGGTCGAGTGCGAAGAGGTGTTTTTCAATCAACCCCTGTTGAAACTGGACGGCGGCCACAGCGAACGCGAACAGCGCTTCCACGCCTTGGGAGAAACCCACGGGGGGCGACTGTTGCACATCACATTCACGTTCCGCCGGCAGGGCATGCTGCTGCGGGTCATTTCAGCGCGGGACATGCACCGCAAAGAGCGAGCGATGTATGAGCAAACCAAGTAAACGTCAACCCAAGCGCAAGCCACCCACGTTCAAGGATGAAGCTCAGGAACGAGCGTTTTGGGAGGCCGCTGATCGTGACTCGACTGAGTTCATAGACTGGACCACGGCGTCTCGCGCAGTTTTCCCCAACCTGAAGCCCTCGACGAAGACGATTTCGCTGCGCTTGCCGCAGCATTTGTTGGAGGGGATCAAGTCTGCGGCCAATGCGCGTGACGTGCCGTACCAGTCGCTGATCAAGGTCTGGTTACAAGAAAAACTTCATCAGCCCTGAGGCGGGCTGCGGCGCAGTCCCGCCGCGATCACGACTTTGGCTTCTTCGCCAGGCACTTCGCGCACGAGGCGTGGTACCAGAAACCCCGGCAGTTCGCGTGCCAAGGCATCGATGAGTTCGATGCCGCGCGATTCGGGGACCTCAAAGTGCGCTGTGCCGTTCACCCGATCCTGCAGGTGCAGGTAGTAGGGCAGCACGCCGAGTTCATGCAGACGGCGCGAGAGGTCAATGAGCGTCGACGCCGCATCGTTCACACCCTTGAGCAGTACGGTTTGATTGAGCAGCAGCGCCCCGGTTCTGCGCAATGCGGCAATGGCCGCGGGCGCCTCTCCCGTCAGTTCCTGGGCGTGGTTCACGTGTAGCACCACCGTCACTCGAAAGGGCAGGGAACGCAGCCACTCGAGCAGCGCCACATCCACGCGCTCGGGCAGCACCACGGCATTGCGTGTATGGATGCGCAGCTCCCGCACGTGCGGCGCCGCAGCGAGCGAACGAGTGAGGTTCTGCAGGCGCGCGGTCGACAGCGAGAGCGGATCACCGCCGCTCAGGATCACCTCGCGGATCGACGGATCCTCGACGATCGTGGAGATCGCCTGCTGCCAGCGGGTCCCTTCACCTGACTCCTCGGCATACGGGTATTCGCGACGGAAGCAGTAACGGCAGTGCAGCGCGCAGGCGCCCGTCGTGATCAGCAGGGCGCGGTGGGCATACTTGTGCAAAAGCCCCGGCGCACGACGCGCGGCCGCTTCGTCGATCGGGTCGCTGCTGTAGC